>JBIIND010000286.1:0-3119 GCA_044337665.1 Cyanobium sp. | reverse complement strand
CCAGCGCTGGCCAGCCAGAGCGATCCCGCCACCTTCCGCCAGCTGTTCGAGCGGCTGCGGGCCCTCAATGTGCCGCCCGCCCAGCTGGAAAACCTGCTGCGCGAGCTCGACATCCGCCTGGTGTTCACCGCCCATCCCACCGAGATCGTGCGGCACACGGTCCGCCACAAGCAGCGGCGGGTGGCTGCCCTGATCCAGGCGCTGCAGGGGGAGCGCACCCCCACCCCCGACGAGCAGGCGAGCCTGCGCCAGCAGCTGGAGGAGGAAATCCGCCTGTGGTGGCGCACCGATGAGCTCCACCAGTTCAAGCCTTCGGTGCTCGACGAGGTGGACTACGCCCTGCACTACTTCCAGCAGGTGCTCTTCGATGCGATGCCCCAACTGCAGCATCGGCTGCGCACCGCCCTGGCCGCCAGCTACCCGGACGTGCAACCGCCGGTGGAGGCCTTCTGCACCTTCGGGTCCTGGGTGGGGGCGGATCGGGATGGCAACCCCTCGGTCACCCACGACATCACCTGGGGCACCGCCTGCTATCAGCGCCAGCTGATGCTCAAGCGTTACCTGCGCGCGGTCTCCGATCTGCGCGACCAGCTCAGCATCTCGATGCAGTGGAGCCAGGTGGGGGCGCCGCTGCTGGAATCTCTGGAAATGGATCGGCTGCGCTTCCCGGAGATCTATGAGCAGCGCGCCGCTCGCTATCGGCTCGAACCCTACCGACTCAAGCTCAGCTACATCCTGGAGCGGCTGCGCCGCACCGATCTGCGCAACCGCCAGCTGGCGCTGACCGGCTGGGAAGCGCCCTCCGAGGGGCCGGTGCGAGCGGAGCCTGGCGTGCTCGGCAGCGGCCTCACCCCCTCCAGTCAGGAACTGCACTACGCCAACCCGGACGAATTCCGCACCGACCTGGAGCTCATTCGCGACAGCCTCGTGGCGACGGGCCTGGGCTGCGCCCCGCTCAACGACCTGCTCTGCCAGGTGCACATCTTCGCCTTTCACCTCGCGAGCCTCGACATCCGCCAGGAGAGCACCCGCCACAGTGATGCGATCGATGAACTGACCCGCTATCTCGACCTGCCGCTCCCCTACGGCGCCATGGACGAGGAGCAGCGCATCACCTGGCTCCTCGCCGAACTGCAGACCCGACGTCCGCTCCTGCCGCCGGCTGCCCAGTGGAGCGACCCTGCCGCCGAGACCTTCCAGGTCTTCCGCATGTTGCATCGGCTGCAGCAGGAGTTTGGGCCGCGCATCTGCCGCAGCTACGTGATCTCGATGAGTCACACGGTCTCCGACCTGTTGGAGGTGCTGCTCCTCGCCAAGGAGGCGGGGCTCGTCGACCCGGTGGCCCAGCGCTGTGACCTGCTGGTGGTGCCGTTGTTCGAAACGGTGGAAGATCTGCAGGGGGCGCCGGCGGTGATGGACCGCCTGTTCCGCGAGCCGTTCTACCGGCGACTGCTCCAGGGCGGCAGCGTGGGCGAAGCGCTGCAGGAGGTGATGCTCGGTTATTCCGACAGCAACAAAGACTCCGGCTTCCTCTCCAGCAACTGGGAGATCCACCGCGCCCAGATCGCGCTGCAGCGTCTGGCGGAGCAGCATGGCGTGGCCCTGCGCATCTTCCATGGTCGCGGCGGCTCGGTGGGCCGCGGCGGCGGGCCCGCCTACCAGGCGATCCTGGCCCAACCGAGCGGCACCCTGCGGGGCCGGATCAAGATCACCGAGCAGGGCGAAGTGCTCGCCTCCAAGTATTCCCTGCTCGATCTGGCCCTCTACAACCTCGAAACCGTCACCACCGCCGTTCTTCAGAACAGCATGGTGACCACCCCCCTCGACGACACGCCGAGCTGGAACAGCCTGATGGGCCGGCTGGCCGCCAACTCCCGCGACCACTACCGCGCCCTGGTGCATGACAATCCCGACCTGGTGGCCTTCTTCCAGCAGGTGACGCCGATCGAGGAGATCAGCAAGCTGCAGATCTCCAGTCGACCGGCGCGGCGCAAGGGGGGGGCCAAGGATCTCTCCAGCCTGCGGGCCATCCCTTGGGTGTTCGGCTGGACGCAGAGTCGCTTCCTGCTACCCAGCTGGTACGGCGTGGGTCATGCCCTGCAGACCGAACTGGACGCCGACCCGGGTCAGATGGAGATGCTGCAGCTTCTTTACCAGCGCTGGCCCTTCTTCCGCATGCTCATCTCCAAGGTGGAGATGACCCTCTCCAAGGTGGATCTGGAGCTGGCCCAGCACTACGTACTCTCCCTCGGACGGCCGGAGAACCGGGAGGCCTTCGCGGCGATCTACGAAGCCATCGCCAAGGAGTTCGCCCTCACCCGTGACCTGGTGCTGCAGATCAGCCTCCACGGTCGCCTGCTGGACGGCGACCCGGGGCTGCAGCTTTCGGTGGATCTGCGCAACCGCACGATCGTGCCCCTGGGCTTCCTGCAGGTCGCCCTGCTGCGGCGGCTTCGGGACCAGAACCGCCAGCCACCCATGAGCGAGAGCCCCATGGGCGAGGGTGATGGGGACGGCCGCACCTACAGCCGCAGCGAGCTGCTGCGGGGCGCCCTCCTGACCATCAACGGCATCGCCGCGGGCATGCGCAATACCGGCTGAGCGCCTCCCCATCCCCCTTGCTTCCCTTCCGCAGCCAACCCTCGATTCCCCGTCTGCGCGAGGGCTACCGAATCGTGAGCGACGAATCGCCTTCGCTGGACGACCTGAACCGGCTGCTGGTGGCCTGCGGCGAGCGTCCGCGTACGGCGGAACGGTGGCAACGCGCCCTCGAACGGAGCCATGGGCAACTGGCCCTGATGGACCCCCAGGGCCGGCTATGCGGTTACGTTCGCCTCACCAGCGATCAGGCGCTCAACGCCAACCTCTGGGACCTGCTCAGCGACCCGGCGGACCCCAGCCGTGACGAGGTGATCACCGTGCTGGTGCAGGCCGCCCTGTCCCGCCTGCGCCGGGAGCTCAGCGGCTGCAGCATCTCGATCTCGGCACCCCAAGAATCGCTCCCGGCTCTGCTCCGGGCCGGGTTCGTCGTGGATCCGGGCGGGATCCGAGCCATGGGGCTGCGGTTGGAGGGCCGCTGAGCGCCGAGGGGAAAGGGGAAGGTTGGGGGGCTGGGGGCC
>JBIIND010000285.1:0-3141 GCA_044337665.1 Cyanobium sp. | reverse complement strand
CCTCCAGCAGTTGCTCCAGCACCCGACCGCGACTGCGCAGCCCCAGCTCCTCCTTGAGTCGGTCGATCTGCTCCACCAGATCCTTGGCCAGGGTCACGGCGATCCGCTGACTTCCCTCCCCTCCCTTGTCCGCCAAGACACACCTCCCTCAGCGGTCCATCGGTCGCCGGATGCTTCGCGTCACGGATCCGGCCAGCCCTGCATCAGGCGACGCTGGGCCTCGATCGCGCGACGGTAGCGATCCACGTAGTCGTTGCCACTGAGGGGCGGAGGCGGTGCCACCTGCCAGCCCGGGCCCGAGGGGCGCAGCGGGGGGCTGCCCGGGAGTTCGGGGGGGGGAACGAGCGGTCCGCCCACGCGCTGCCGAGCCGCCCCTGCTCCTCCCGTCGGTGCCGCTGGGGGAGGGCCGGCGGGGCCTTCCGCCGGCCGGCTCTGGCGGGCCAGGGCCAGTTGCCGTTCCCGCTCCCGCAACAGCGCCAGCTGGCTGGAGGGCACCACGCTGAGGAGGTGCCCCGGGGTGGCGTCCGCCGGGTAGACCATGCTGATCCGGATCGGGGTCTGAACCCCCGGCTGGAGCCCCAGGGTTGCCAGGGAGAGGCTTTCGCCGGAACGCAGGCCCACGTGCACATCCTGTCGACCCTCCGGTGTGACGATCTCCAGGGATCCGCGAAAGGCGGTGAAATCACGACCGCCGCTGGGGGAGGGATGGCTCATCACCAGCTCGTACGGACCGTTGCCCCGCAGTTTCAGATCGAGGTCGTAGCGCACCCCGTAGGTGCCGACGTTGTCGAGGGAGGAGTCGATCATCCGGGTGAGCAGCGGGTTCACCTGCACCTCGCCGGTCCCGAAGTGATGGCGATTCGTGCTGGTGAAGGGCAGATGCAGGGGGCCCTGCTGCAGGAGGTCATGTTGGACGGTGGCCTGATAGGTGTCCCCCAGGGCCACACCCCCCACCCGCGAGAAGATGGCCCGGCTGTTGATCTCCGGGATGCGGCTGAGATACACCCGACCGGGGGCCAGCTGGCCGGAATCAAGAACGGCGAGCACATCCTGGTCGCTGCCGGCGCGCTTCGCCGCCACCACCGCCATCTGGAAGGGGCCGTCGCTGCGCCCCCGCAGCAGGGCATTGGCGATCCCCAGGGCCGGCAGGCGGGTGGAGAACAGGACCAGACGACCCCGGGCCGGAATGGTGATCTCCTCGCTCAGGCGGGAGTCGAGCCGGCCCCGCAGCATCTGCACCGCGGTGGCGTCACCAGGGCCGGTGTTCCAGGGCCGTACGCCGAGGGGCTTGACCCCCATCAGATTGTTGGCCAGGTAGGGGGCCTCGAAGCTGTTGCGCACGGCCCCGTTCTCGAAGCGGATGTGCACCGGCTTGACGCCCGGATTGATCAGGACCGTGGCCAGGGTGAGCTCGGGTCGGCGACCATCGGCTCCGCTCGCCCCGCGACTGGGGGGAAAGTACTTGTGATGCAGGTGGAGACCGAACTCGCCATTGAAGGTGTATTCGGCGTTGCGCAGCCACTGACCGGTCTCCGCGGCGAGGGCCTGGCCCGGTGCCGTGCTGATCAGGATGCCCGGCCCCTCCACCTCCTCGGGCTGGTTGGAATGGAGCACCGGCACGTTGTTGAAGGTGCCCCGCAGGGGCCTTGCGCTCTGACCGGCCATCAGGGCGACGTAGGCCGCGACGGGGCGGATCTCGAGGGCAGGTGCCGACAGGAGCACCAGGGCGGCGATGCCGAGGGGGCCTGGGGAACGCGGCACACTCAAACCGGGAACGGGGAGGGAAGGAAGGGCCATACCCCCGATCTCAGACCGGGTGGTAGGCAGCGGGTTGGGAATGGACAACCCGTGAGGATGATGCCGCGCCGGGGGGGGAGCTGGGTGTGGCTCCCGGCGAAGGGGTCGCCGTGGCTAGAACCAAGACGCAAGTGAGCATCCTCCCATGATTCCCCCCTTTGGCTGCTGCTCCGGCCCCGATGAGGGCGGCCATGGGCGCCGCCGTCACCAGGAGCGCAAGCTGCGCATGCTCACGGGCTGGCGTGACAGTCTGGAGAGGCACCTGGCCGCCCTCAACGCCGCGATCAGCACCCTCGAACGGCAGATTGAGCGGGACGGAACAACCCCGGGGAACTGATCCCCCCTGCCTCCAGTTGCCGGCGCAGGCTGTCCAGACCCTGGTGCAGCAATCGCTTCACTGTCATCGGGCTGATCCCCAGCTCCTGGGCCAGGGTGCGGTAGCTCCACCCGGCCAAGACCACCTGGGCCACCACCCGGCGCTGGCGGGGCTCCAGTCCCTCCAACAGCGCCCGCACCGCCAGGGCCGACCGCTGCGGATCGGGCGGCACCACTTCCAACTCCTCCGGTTCCCCGGCTCCGAGGCTCTCCAGCAGGGGGCCCTCCAGGGGCAGGGGCCGGCAGAGCTGGCGCTGGCGCAACAGCAGCGCCCGCTCCTCCGCAGGGATGGCGGCTTTTCCCCCCGCAGGACTTCCGCCCCCTTGGGCGTCCTCCCGCAGCATCCGCTCCAACCGCTCCGCCTGCCGGCGGGGCAGCCTCACCCTGGGAGCCACATCCCGCAGGTGGTGAAGAATGGCCCCCCGGATGTGGGGCCGGGCGAAGGCCGCGAAGGGGGTGCCCTGTTCGGGGCAATAGAGCTCGGCGGCGCGGATCAATCCGAGCATGCCCACCTGCTGCAGATCCTCCGGCGGTTCGGGGCAGCGTCGGGCGTAGTGCAGCGCCAGGGGACGCACCAGTTCGCGGTGGGCTTCCACCAGCTGATTGCGCTGGCGCAGCTTGCGGCCTGGCGACGGGATGGGAAGGGCGGTGCGGGTCATGGAGAAATAGGGGGTCGTGGAGCAGGGAATGGAGAGGTGGTCATAGGCGCCGGGGCTGAACCAGCCGGGGCGTTCCTTTCACGGAGCCTCAATCCGGCGGTGGTGCGCAACCGTGAAAACACGCGATTTTGGCCTCAGCCGCGGCGGGCGGCCACCGACTCCAACAGGCGCCACGGTCCGTGCTGGATCAGCCAGCCACAGTCGGAGCTGTCGGTGCAGAGCAGATAGCCGGCGAACCCCAGCCCGTTGATGCTGAAGCCAGCGCAGTGCTCCCGTACCCGCCGCACGGTCAGGAACCAGTGGTCATCAA
>JBIIND010000284.1:0-3144 GCA_044337665.1 Cyanobium sp. | reverse complement strand
CGCTGCTCTGCTTTGTCTGAAACCCTCCTCTGTGACTGGGTTTTTGGGAATGGGGGCCGTGGGGATCGAACCCACCTACGGCGAATTATGAGTTCGCTGCCTTCACCAGATGGCTAGGCCCCCGTGGCCGCCGACGGCCTGCAATTGCCTGCTTACCACAGACCCCGCACGGGGCTGTAGTAGCTGGTGGGTCCTGTCTGGCTGCCCGAGACGGTGGCGCCGCAACCCGCCAGGTCGGGTCGGGGGCAGGTGGCGGTGCGGGCCGGATCGGCGATGCTGCCGCCGAACACCGCCGGAAGGTCGCCGGTGCGCAGGGGCAGGCCCGGCGATTGTTGATCCAGCAGCCAGGCGGCGGTGTTCTCGATGGCGGAACCGTCCCAGGTGATGCTCTGGTCGGGGAAGCCGAGGCCCATCACCCGGTTGCCCTCCCGGCCGCCGCCCATGGCGATGCCGAGCAGGTCGGTGATCTGGTTCACCACGCTGACGCCGCGGGCGAAGGGAGCGCGCCAGGAGTAGAAGCGGTCGGTGACCAGCTCGGGGGTGGTGCGGACGACGCCGCAGCGGGTGACTTCCACCGGGCCGCCCACCGGGGTTCGGCCCACCAGGGTGGGGGCCTCCAAGGTGGTGGTGCAGACCACCGGGCCCGGGGTGTCGAGGGCGGCGGCGGGCAGGGCGCCCAGGGTGAGGGCGCAGAGGGCCAGGCTGGTGGTGGCGGGGGTGGGGAAGCTCATCGGCGTACGCGGCGACGTCAGACTCGACGGACGCTGTGGGGAGTGATCCGCAAATTAGCGAGATTGCGACCCATTTCCCACCCCCGCCTCCTTCGGCCCATGCCGCCCCTGCCCACCGATCCCGCCGGCCGCCGCGCCCTGCTGCTCTCGCTGTTGGCGGAACGGGCCTATCGCCGGGGTCGTTTCACCCTGGCCTCCGGCCGCCAGAGCGATCACTACGTCAACTGCAAGCCCGTCAGCCTTAGCGGCAGCGGCCTGGCCCTGCTGGGGGATCTGCTCCTGGCGATGGTGGAGGACGGCGCCGTCGCGGTGGCCGGCCTCACCCTCGGGGCCGATCCGCTGGTGAGCGCCGTCGCCATGGCCGCCGCCCTGCGGGGGCTGCCGCTAGATGCGCTGATCGTGCGCAAGCAGGCCAAGGGGCACGGCACCGGCGCCTGGTTGGAGGGCCCCCTGCCGCCCGCCGGCAGCCGCATCACCGTGCTGGAGGATGTGGTCACCAGCGGCGGGTCCGCCCTGCTGGCGGTGCGTCAGCTGCGGCAGGCGGGCTACCGGGTGGAGCGTGTGGTGGCGATCGTCGACCGTCAGGAGGGGGGCCGGCAGGCGATGGAGGCGGAGGGACTGGAGCTGCGCAGCCTGTTCCTGCTGGAGCAGGTGGCCGCCGCCGCCCCGGCGGCCGAGGAGCTGTCGCCGGAGCCCGGCGGGCTGCCTTGATCCCGCGCCGCGTCCACTTCCCCCGCTTTCCCCCACGATGCCCACCCCCATCCCCGATCCCTGGACCTGGCGCCCCACCGGCCCCTTCCGCCTGGAGAAGCCCGTCTCCCTGCTGCGGCTCGACGGGCCCGACAGCCGCCGCTTCCTGCATGGCCAGACGAGCCAGGACCTGGCCCTCGCGCCCCCCGGAGCCTGGCGCCGCACCTGCTGCCTCACGGCGACGGCGCGGCTGCGGGCGCTGGCGGAGGTGCTGATCGACGGGCCGGGGGCCTGGTTGGCGATCCATGCCGGCGATGCCTCCGCGGTGCGCGCGGCCTTCGACCGGGTGCTCTTTCCCGCCGATGACGTGCGGCTGGGGCCGCTGCTGGCCGGGCTGTGGGTGGAGGGTGACGACGCGCGGGTTCCGCCGGAGGGGGGGGTCTGGCAGGCCCTTCCTTCCGGCGCGGGCTGGGGTCTGGAGGGTGGGGCGGTGCTGCTCCCCGAGGGGGCGCCGCTGCCCGCGGATCTGGCCGGGCGGCCGGCCCTCGCTGGGGCCGAGGCCGAGCGGCTGAGGATGGCCCGGGGGGAGCCGGCGGCGCCCGCGGAGCTGAACGAGGAGGTCAATCCGTTCGAACTGGGCCTGGCGGCGCGGGTGAGCCTCAGCAAGGGCTGCTACGCGGGCCAGGAGACCCTGGCGAAGCTGGCCACCTACGACGGCGTGAAGCAGCAGCTGCGCCGCTGGCACCTGCCCGCCGGGGAGGGGGCCGGCGCCCCGGCTGCGGGGGCGGAGCTCCGCGATGCCGATGGCCAGCGCTCCGGGGTTGTCACCTCGGTGCTGGCGCTGCCGGAGGGGGGCTGGATCGGCCTGGCCCTGGTGCGCCGGGCCGCCCTGGCGGCGCCGCGGCTGCGGGGGCCGGGGGCGGGCTGGCTGGAGATTTCGATGCCGGAATGGGTGCAGCCGCCGCCGGTGGGGGCTGGGGGCCGTCAGTCCGGTGGGGAATCCTCCGGCGGAACGGGGACCTGATCCAGCAGCCAGCGGGCCACCGCCCAGGTGGCCAGGGAGTCGTCGAGGTTGTAGCGGAAGATGCGCCGCAGGCGTTGGCCGCTGCGGCGGGCGTCCGTCTGGGGTCTGGCGTGGCGCCACTGCCGCCACCACAGCAGGCAGCGGGCCCCATCCACCCCCTTCTGGCTCCAGGCGAAGCCCAGCCAGCCGGCCACCGCCTTGAGCCCGTAGCTGTTCACCGGCAGCAGCCAGTGGCGCCGCAACCGTTGGTGCACGTCCACCAGCCGCGCCCGCAGCAGCGCCCGGTCCCGCTCCCCCACCCCCTGGCGCTCCGCCAGTCGCACCAGCCCGATCGCCTCGGTCTCGCCGTAGTGCAGCACCGGCCAGTCGGGATAGCGGCGAAGCAGCCGTTCCAGGCGGGCCCAGAGCAGCGCCTCGCCGTGCTCCTGCAGGGCCAGCAGGGGGTGGTAGGAGACCTCCGCTTCCATGGCGGCCTCGGCGGCGTCGGGCCAGCGGCCGTCCGGCCGGCGCCGCAGCCGCAGCAGGCCATGCAGGAAGTCGTCGCGGGCGTCGGGATCCGATTCGATGTCGTAGAGGAGCACCCCGGGGGCCCTCTCCAGCTCCGGCAGGGCCGCTGCGATCTCCCCGCGGCGCTGCGGTGCGCCAGCCGCCTGCACCCGCGCCTGGGCCACCAGCTGGCCCGCCACCTCCCGGTGCTGT
>JBIIND010000283.1:0-3150 GCA_044337665.1 Cyanobium sp. | reverse complement strand
CTTGATGCGTTTGCGCAGCGCATGCAGCGCCATGTCCTGCGGGCTGGTGGCCCGCCAGCCGGGATGGAGGAAGAGCGCCCCCGAGAGGGGCAGATGCCACTCGTGCAGCCAGTCCGCCAGGGGCTGATGCCCGAGGGTGGTGAAGGCGGGCCGTTGCTGCCAGCGCCCCAGCCGTGCCAGCAGCTTGAGGTAGCGGGAGGAGGCCAGGGCCTCGCTGACCGCCTCAAAGGCCAACTGCCGGTCCCGCCGCAGGCGCTTGAGGGCGGGTCTGAGGGCCTGGCGCTCTTCGGGCGCCAGGCGGGGGAGGATGGAGTGCTGAAGGCGCTCCTGCAGCACATCGAGGTCGCGGGCGAGGCCGGTGCGGCGGGCGAGGCTGCCGATCCGGCCGCTGCTCACCCCCTCCGGCAGCTCCAGGGCCGGTGTGAACTGGCGCAGGGCCGTGCGCAGCCGCCGCAGGCTGACGCGGAACTGATGCAGGGCTTCCGGGTCCTCGTCCGCGAGCACTTCGCGATGCAGCCCCGCCAGGCGTCGCGTCTGGCGGTGGATCTGCGCCAGGGCATGGGCACCGTTGCTCGGGGCCAGGAGCGGGGGGGTGTCCACCATCGAGGCCCCGGGGCGCCCCTCCAGCTTGGGGCACGACGGCGGCCCGGGGTTAAGAACCGCTCAAGGTCGGCCGGTTCTCCCGACCCTGCTGGCGTGGCGACCGAATCCCTGGGGTGAGGGCCGATCCGGGTGGTTCGGTCGACGCGCTCCCTCACCCCGGCCGCCTCAGGGAAAGTGTGGTCAACGGGGCGGACGATCACCCCGACCCTCCACCCTTTGCCCATTCCCACCATGTTGACCCTGCGCACCTCTTCCTCCCCCTTTCAGCTCTTTGACCGCCTGGAGCAGCAGCTGAGCCAGCAGCTCCAGACCGCGGAGCGCGTCCCCGCCGCCGAGGTCCACGAGACCGCGGAAGCCTATGAGGTGGTACTGGAGCTGCCCGGTGTCGACCGGGCGGCGCTCGATGTGAAGGCCACGGAGCGCTCCCTTGTGATCAGCGCCGAGCGCCGCAGCCAGCGGGATCTGCCCCGGAGCTCCGAGCGGGAGGAGGGCTCCGCCCCCGCCCCGCTGCTGAGCGAGTTCCGCTATGGCACCTGGAGCCGCAGCTTCCGCTTCCCCACCCCGATCGACCGCGAGCAGCTCGAAGCCCACTACCGCGATGGCCTGCTGACCGTGAAGGCGCCCAAGGCCCAGAAGGTCACCACCGTGTCGGTGAAGGTGGAGGGCTGAGGCCCTGAGGTTCCGCGGGCTGGGCCGGGATCCTGCCAACAGCGAGCCCCTGGTTTCCGCCAGGGGTTTTCTGTGGGCGGGGGATGGCAGAGCGCGCGACCAGGGCGCTCACCCGCTCGTGGGCGCAGGGGAGCGTCCCTGCCCCTCAGGCTTCGGGTTCACAGGCGAAGTCCTGCCGATCGCCGCCGGTGCGCCGCAGCTGAAGCTGGGGGTGGTCGGGGTCCCGCTCGCTCCAGGCCCATTTGCCGTCGCTGAAGCTGGGTGTGCCGGCGTTGTTGGTGCGCGGCAGCTGCAGGGTCACCCCCCGCCAGCGCAGCACCAGGTAGGCGCCGGGAAGGGTGCCCGCCAGGGTGTTGGGGATGTCCACCGCATCCACCGCCCCGGGCACCAGCTCCGCGGCGAGCGGTTCCCCGTCGCAGCGGAAGGTCCGCTGCACCGGTTGGGTGTCGGCCCAGGCCGGTGGCGCCGGCATCCAACCCTCGCTGGTGGGGGGGCCGGCTCCAAACCAGATCGTCAGCACCAGCAAGCAGCGCAGCAGCCCCGTGAGTCGGGACAGAATCCCGGTGCCCCCTCCGTATCCCCGGCCGAGCTGGCCTGACTGCATGGCGAACACCCGAGGACAGGCTCGAGGAGAAAAATGATCAGCCTCCATTCTTCTGGAGACGCGAGCGCCGCAGCCTCCACCACGGGCTCGGCCCCGCTGCTCGTCTACGACGGAGGCTGTCCCTTCTGCCGCCATTTCGCCGAACTGAGCGAACTGCGGGCCGGCATCCCGGGGCTGCGGATCTGCGATGGCCGTGCCGACGAGGCCCTGCGGGGTCTCCTGGCTCGGCGGGGGTTCCGGCTGGCGGAGGGCGCCGTTGTGATCGACGGTGAGCGGGTTCTGCATGGCGCGGCGGCGATCCAGTGGCTGTGCGGGCGGATGGAGCCGAGTGCGCCGCTGCTGCGGCTGCTCGCTCCACTGCTGGCCGACGGCCCCCGGGCGCGGCGGCTGTACCCCGTGTTGCTGGCCGCCCGCCGTCTGGCCCTGGGGGTGCGGGGATTGCCGGTGGATCCGGATCAGGCGGCGGCCAGGGCGGCCCAGTCGGATGCGAGGGCGGAGGGCACCGGCCGGGGCTGGTAGTCGCGCGGATCGCTCGGGCCGTGGCGCAAGACGGCGTTGACGACGACCGCCGGCCGCCGGCCACGGTTGATGGCGCCATGGGGCACCCCGGGGGGGATACGCACCCAGGAGGCTTCGTCCTCCCGCAGGGTGATGCACCGCAGGCGCCCCTCCTGCAGCACGATCAGGTCGATGCAGCCCCGCAGCACCATGAGCTGGTCGGTCTGGTGGCGGTGGCAGAACAGCTCGCCGGCGGGGTTCGAACCCACCTCGGCGACCAGGGTTTCATCGCTGGGCTGGGGGGAGGAGAACAGGGTGGAACCGGCATGGGTGCCGGCGAAGGGAAGGATTTCGACACGACGGCACAGGGCCATGGTCAGAAGGTCAAGTATGTAAAGCTTCGCGAATTTGATTTGGCTTCAGGCGTTGTATCTGGTACCGAAAGTCGTTGATGTCAGCGCTTGCTGTTCGAGCTGCCGCCCCTTCCCTTCCCCCCAGGTCGCGCCCGGGACCGGTTTGCGCCAGGCTGAATTGCCTTGATGTTCGACCCATCCGATGGAGACGCTGGGGAGTTCATCCATCCGCTCGCTTGAGGCCACCTACCTGGGGGCCAACGGCTGGCTGCTCAAGTTCGGGGGAGGTCCGCGGGTCCTGGTGGATCCCTGGCTGTGCGGTCCGCTGCAGTTCGGCCCCGGGGATTGGCTGTTGAAGGGGGAGCTGGCTGATCCCCAACCGCTGCCCGAGGCGGTGGACCTGCTGCTGCTGACCCAGGGTCT
>JBIIND010000282.1:0-3159 GCA_044337665.1 Cyanobium sp. | reverse complement strand
GTGCGCTTGCAGCGCGGTGGCTGGTCCCTCGCCAATGCGGTCTCGGAACCCACCCATCTCTCGATTCCATTGGATGAGCATTGGGCCCAATCCCAGGGAGACAGCCAGGCTCGCATCAAGACACTTGCCGTTAGCGGACCACCCACAGCCGTGGTCCTGATGGAGGCCAGCACGAGCCGATTGATTGCCCTGGCCGGCTCTGTGGCGATTCTGTTGATCTACGTGGGTTTTGGCGTCTTCTCGCTGTACACCTATGGCCTCACCTGCCAAATGCCGGCGTCGACGGTGGCTGTCAGCACATTTCTCTACTCGGGGCTGACGCTCTTTGCCCCCTATGTTGCCAATAAGTTCTCCGGACGACTGCCAGCAGCCAGCCCAGCCGCCCCGAAACAAGCCCTCCAGCAACCGCTCCAAGCAGCTCTGCCGCTGCCGGTGGATTCCACTCGCCAAGCTCCAATTCCGAGCCCGGTGCAGCCGAAACCCCAGGAGAATCCAGTGGCCAGAGGTGGAGGGATCACACCACCCCGGCGTCTCTCAGGCCCCGCGGCCATCCAACCGCTGCTGGCACCTGCCGCCGCTGCAGCGCCTGCCTATCAACCAGCCCTGAGCCTGATCGCGGAGTTCGAAGGCTTTGTCGATCACGCCTACCCGGATCCAGCCAGCGGCGGCGAACCGTGGACGATCGGCTATGGGTTCACCAGTCTGGATGGCCGGCCCGTGCAGCCGGGCGACACGATCAGCAAAGCGGAGGGCGATGCCCAGTTGCTCAGTGGCGTGAATGGCTGCGCACGCCATCTGGCCGGCACCATTCCCTACTGGAGCTCCATGGCGGAGGATCAGCGCTGCGCATTGATTTCCTTTGCCTGGAATCTCGGCGAGGATTTCTATGGCAGCGATGGGTTTGACACCATCAGCCGGCTGTTGCGAGAGAAGGATTGGTCTGGCGTGCCCCAAGGGGTGTTGCTCTATTGCGATCCGGGCACGGCGGTGAGCGACGGTTTGCTACGGCGCCGGCAGGCGGAGGCCCAACTCTGGAACCAGGGGTTAGCCAGTCTGAACGCCCCATCGTCCCAAGCAACGAAAGCTGCCGAGCCTGGCTCCAGCACGGGCAACAGACCAACGGCCCATCCCAATCCCCTGAACGTGCCGTGGTTCGATCAACTGGCCATGGACGATGGCCAGGGCTGGCGCGATTGCTTTTCCGCCAGTTCAGCGATGCTGGCTGCCTACTGGGGCAGGGAACCCAACGAAGATGATTACAACGCCCTGCGCCAACAATACGGGGATAGCACCAGCGCGGAAGCCCAATTGGCGGCGCTGCGGCACCTGGGATTGCAGGCCGAATTTCGCACCGACGGCAGCCTCAACAACCTCAAAGCGGAAATCGATGCGGGCCGGCCGGTGGCCGTGGGCTGGCTGCACCACGGCACCCCAGCGGCACCCAGCGGTGGTGGCCATTGGACGGTGGTGATCGGCTACGACGAAACGGGCGTGATCATGAATGATCCCTACGGCAGCTGCGATCTGGTGAATGGTGGCTATCCGGAAAACCACAACGGCGCCCATCAGCATTACTCCTATGCCAACTGGGAACCGCGCTGGCGACCTGAGGGAAGCGGGGGTTGGTATCTGGTGGCCCAGCGATGACAGGCTGGTACGGAAGCTCAACACGCTCACGCTGCCGTGGGGATTGGAGAGCACGCAACAGGATCGTGAGGGAAGCGCTGTTGCGGTGGTTTGCATATTGTATCCGCAGGCTGTTTGCCCAGGGCTTCTGGCCAAGAAGACGATCCAGAATTATCTGGGAGATGCACAGAGGGCCGCCTTTCTCCTTTTGCGCCATCCATCTTGGCAACACTTCTACCTACGCTCAAGGTCTGCGGAGATTTTCATGAAGCCTGTTCATACCAAAAGAAGTTGAGCGATTCATGATCCCATCAAAGCTTCGCAGGCAAAGCTTCCCCAAAACGAAGTTACTGACTCTTGCCAAGTAGGGAGCACTTGATGTTCCACGGTTTCCCATTCCTTGTTTCCTAATCCCCATGACCACCTCCAACCTCGTTCCTTCCGATTCGAAACCTTACGTTGCCGCCTGGACCAAGCTCATTGCCAAAGCTTGGGTGGATCCCGCCTTTCGCGACCAATTGGTGGCCAATCCAGCCGGTGTGCTGTTGGCCCATGGCATCAAAAGTGTGGCCGGCCAAGACCTCTCCACGTTCAAAGGTTCGATCGCCATCACCAGCCAAGCCAGCCCCTGGCAGCAAAAGCCTGTGCTTCGCGATGGCGTGTTGACCATTCCCTTCCCGCAGGCCCCACAAAGCTACAGCTGAGGCTGGCTTCATCCAGCTCCTTCTGATCCATTCTCAAGCATCCATTCATTTCTCACGGAGAATTTTGTCGTGGCTTCATCTTCATCACCCAGCTCCTTCAGCCCCTTCATTCCCGCGGGAAGCTACCAAGCCTCCTCGCAAACGTCGAGCATCACCGTCACCCTGAGTGCCAATTGCAAGAATGAGAACGGGGACTACGTGGCGTCCACACTCACCTATGATCAGAGCAAGCTATCCGGCATCGATGATATTTCCAATCAAAACGGCGTTCTAACATTGGTTTCGGGCACAAATACGCCGATCAATGAGGACAACAATGTCTTCATCCCAGCAGGCAGCTATCAGGCGTCATCCTCTCATATCAACATCCAACTTTCTGCCTCGTGCAATGACGAGGCAGGCAAGCCGATCAATGCCACCATCGCCTTCACGAGCTTGATGGCGGAACGACTATCAGACATCACGAACGACAACGGCGCCCTGGAGCTGGGCTATTCTTCTTCCTCTCACAGCGTGTCGACAAGCTCTGATGATGACGACTCTGATGAGTCAGAAGATGATGAAGATGTGGAAGAGAATGAGGAGGACATCGAGAATGAGCAAGAGGACGCAGACGGCGATGCCGCCGGTGAATCGGGAGGTGAATCGGGAGGTGAAGCGGCAGGTGAAGCGGGAGGTGAAGCCGGCGCTGACGCCGCTGCAGATTCCGCCGCCGCCGCCGTCTTTCTCTGCGCCTGAGGGAGAACGCCATGACAGCCCCTCATCCGCTGCCTGTCGGCCTCGTGCCTGACAGCAGCGATGGGGAGAGCATCCGAGATCGGTTCGCGCG
>JBIIND010000281.1:0-3189 GCA_044337665.1 Cyanobium sp. | reverse complement strand
TTGTGCGATGGAGTTACGTTCGATCCCTCTCTTCTCCCGCCCGATCTGGGAACTCCAGTGCTGCGCTTTGGGGATTGCCGCCGACAGGTCCGTGTGAACGCCGCCACCTCTGCTCCCCTCCGGGCCCTCTAGGACGGGGGGAACGATTCGCGCCTCCATGCCGGCTTCCTCCCTGCCGAACAACCTGGGCCCCACCCTGCTGCTCGCCCTCGGACTGCTGACCGCCCCCCTGCTGGTGGGCGTCCCGCTGGTGCTGCTGGGCCTGTCCCTGATCCGCACCGTGGAGGGGCGCCCGGCCCTGCCTGTCCTCGCGAGCGGCCAGCGACGCCTCTGGAGGGCCCTCGGGCTGCCCCCAGCGGCCTGATTCGCCGAACCCTGGGCTCAGGGGTTCGGGTTGACCGTGGCCTGGCCCTGGCGGCGCCGCACCACCTCGCCGTGACGCAGCAGCACCGCTTCGCCGGGCGGCAGTGGCTCCCATGGCTCATCGCGGGTGAGGGGTTCGGTGGCCAGGATCGTCACCACGTCGTGGGGGCTGGTGAGCTGGGCGAAGTCGACGCTCAGGTCGTCATCGGCCAGGGTGGCCCGGCGAAAGGGAGCCCGGCGGGTGATGCGGTGCAGGCGGGTGGAGCTGGTGGCGAACAGCCAGCGGCCGTTGGCGATCAGGGCGTTGAAGATTCCCTGGTGCGCCAGGGTGTCGGAGCCCTCCACCAGGGCCGCGAACAGGGCCGCCTCGTCGTTGGGGTCAACATCGCGCCGCTCCAGCTCGCCCAGCAGCCAGCAGAAGGCGGCTTCGCTATCGGTGTTGCCATCGGGCTGGAAGCCCGGGGCCGCAGCAATCGGGCCGCGCAGATCCCCGTTGTGGGCGAACACCCACTCCTGACCGCGCCAGCGCCGATGGAAGGGATGGCAGTTCGCCAGCGCCACCACCCCCTGGGTGGCCTTGCGGATGTGGGCGATCGAGCAGTGGGCGCGCAGCGCCAGGTCGGCCACCTCGGCGGCCACCGGGGAGAAGGCCGCCGGCGCGTCCTCCCGGAACAGGCGCACGCCCTGGCCGTCGGCGTCGAAGCTGGCCAGCCCCCAGCCATCGCGGTGATCGCCCGTGGCCCCGCCCCGGCGGGTGAGGCCATGGAAGCTGAAGCGCAGATCGGTGGGGGTGTTGGCGCTCAGGGCCAGCAGTTCGCACATGGCTTGGATCAGCGGCGGCCCTGGCCGAACAACTCCTCCCACAGCCCGCCGCCCTTGGCGAAGAACCTGGCATCCACCTGCTCCCAGCCGCCGAAGGCGGCCACGGTGAAGGGCTTGGGCACGGGCGCGAAGCGACCCTTCACCTCCGCCCACACCTGCCGGTTCACCGGCCGGAAGCCCTGCTCGGCGAAGATGCGCTGCGCCTCGGGCGCCTGCAGATAGGCCGCCAGGGCCTCCGCCGCCTTGCGGGTGCCCCGCTTGTCCACGTTGCGGTCCACCACCGCCACCGGCCCCTCGATCAGGATGTTCACCGCCGGCACCAGGAACGGCTGCTTGAGTTCGCCCACCGACCGGGCCAGGATGGCTTCGTTTTCATAGTTGAGCAGCACATCGCCCTGGCCGCGCTTGAGGAAGGCATCGGTGGCCTCCCGCGCATCCTTCGGCAGATTCTCCACGTTGCGGTAGACGGAGCTCACGTAGGCCTTCGCCTGCGCCTCACTGCCGCCAGTCTGGGTCACCGAGCCCCACAGGCCCAGGAAGTTCCAGCGGGCGCCACCGGAGGTCCTCGGGTTGGCCGTGACCACGCGCACATCCGGGCGGGCCAGATCGGCCCAGCCGCGGATGCGCTTCGGGTTGCCCTCGCGGGTGAGGAAGGCCACCACGGAGTGGGTGATCATCCCGCCCTCCGGCAGTTCCTTCTCCCAGCCCGGCTCCACCAGCCCGGCCTTCTGGAGCTTCAGCACATCGCCCGCCAGGGCCAGGGTGGCCACATCCGCCGACAAACCATCGAGGATCGCCCGGGTCTGGGAGCCGGAGCCGCCGTAGCTGCTGCGCACCCGGATCATCTGGCCCGTGCGGGCCTTCCAGTCGGCTTCGAATTTCGGCAGGATCTGGTCATAGGCGCTCTTGGTGACGGCGTAACTCACCAGCAGCAGCTCCTGGCTGGCCGACACGGCCGGGCCGCCACCCCCGTCGCCGGCGGTCCGAGGGCCGCCGCTGCAGCCGGTGAGCAACAGCCCCGCCAGTGCCAGGGGAGCCAGGCGGAGACGGGGGACGGCGGCGCCCAGGGAACGGTTGAAAAGCACGGTAAGCCGATGGACAACTCGGTTAATACTTTACATGGCTCGCCCGGCCGAGGGGATGGATGGGGGCCGGCTCCCGCGGATTCCCGGGGCGCCGGCCTGCTGTCCGCGCTCAGCGGGTCTGGGCGAAGATCTGATCCCAGAGACCGCCCTTGCCGAAGAACTTCTTATCTACGGCGCCCCATCCCCCGAAATCCCCCACCTTGAAGAACTTCACCTCGGGGAATTTGCCCTTGGCGTAGGCCTTGCCCTCGGGGGTGACGGGCCGGAAGCCGTTGTCCACGAAGATCCGCTGGGCCGCCGGCGTGTAGAGGAAGCGGGCGAAGGCCTCGGCCGCCCTGCGGGTGCCTTTCTTGTCCACATTCCTGTCGACCACGGCGATCGGCATCTCGGTCAGCACGTTGGGGCTGAACACCCGCACCGGTCCCGTCCATTCGCCGCTCTTGCGGGCCAGCACCGCCTCGGTTTCCCAGTTGAGCAGCACATCGCCCTGGCGCCGCTTCACGAAGGTGTCGGTGGCCTCGCGGGCGTCCTTGGGCAGCACTTCGGCGTTCTTGTAGACGCCGGTGATGAAGCTCCTGGCTGCCGCCTCCGAGCCACCCTGCCGGGTGATCGAGCCCCACAGGGCGAGGAAGTTCCAGCGGGCGCCGCCGGAGGTCTTGGGATTGGCCAGCACCGACTCGACGTTCTTGTTGTCGAGGTCCTTCCAGCCGTTGATCTTCTTGGGGTTGCCGGGGCGCAGGAAGGCGACCACGGTGGAGTTGGTGGGAACCGAATTGTTGGGGAATTCCTTCTCCCAGCCGGGCTGGATCAGGCCCTTTTCCTCGATCTTCTTGACGTCGGCGCCCATCGCCAGGCCCACCACATCGGCCTCCAGGCCATCGATCACGGCGCGGGTCTGGCTGCCGGAGCCGCCATAGCT
>JBIIND010000280.1:0-3197 GCA_044337665.1 Cyanobium sp. | reverse complement strand
CTGATCCCGGTGATTCGCCAATCCGTGGTCGTCTTCTCGGCGGCTGCCGCCCGCCACTTCGACTCCCAGCGCCTGGGGGATCAGTACGGCACCTTGATGGCCGGCGCCTGGTCGCTGCTCAGCGATGCGGTGCCCAGCCAGAAGGAGGCTGAGGAGTGCATTGAGGTCCACAACTGGGACAGCTACAACCAGAGAACCGAAGTCCCCGACGAGGCCCGCTGTATCCAGACGATCCTGCAGCGCCAGGTGCGGGTGGAGACCGACGACAAGCCCGTCACCCGCACCATCGGCGAACTGGTGGAGCTGGCGGCCTGCCACACCACCTGCATCGATGTGAGCCCTGGCCTGGCAGTCCAGACCCTGGGGCGCCATGGCCTGCGGGTGGATCAGGACCGCCTGCTGGCCGCAGGCGATCTGCGGAAAACTCGGCGCAGTGACCTGCCGGGCGGAGCCCCTATGGTGAGCGTGAGCCTCAGAGCACCTGCACCCGGGCCTGAGGCCCAAGCACCCGCTGCTGATTAGCAGCCAGGATCAAGGCCTCGCCTCGCGGCACGAAGTGGGGCTGGGCGGAGATGTGCCCCTCGCGATCGATGAAGAGCACCCGCAGCAGCTGGCCAGCTGTGCCCAGCAGATGGACGGAAACCACGCGGATCGGGCACTGGCGCTCGATTGGCCCGCGGCTGGGCTGAGCGGGGAAGAGAGGGCGAGCCACGGTAGGGATGGCGAACGACCCCACCGCTGCGCCCCGGTGAAGCCAGCGCCGCGCAAGGGTCGCGGAACGCATTGGAGCGACTCGCGTCAGCCCTTGCGCGGTGCGCGAGCCGGGGCAGTCCGGGTGGCGTGATCGCCAGCCCCCAGGGCTCTGCCTGCTCTCAGACCTCAGTAGTCCTCAGGGAACAGCACGGTGGTGATCGGGCCGCCACCCTCGCCGCGCAGGTCCTCCGTGATCACCCAGATACTGCCGTGTTCCGGGGTGTCGTAGCGAGAGAACAGGCGCCCTTCTGCGTGGCTGTGATCGGAGTCATTGGCCGCCTTGTCCTCGGCCTCGAGGTCGCCCCAGTCGCGGCCTGCATGGCGATCCAGCAGGCCGACGATCACCCCATGGGGTACGACAGCGGCGACAGCGGCCGTGGCGACGACCTTGCCGAGGGAGTGGCGCATGGGGGAGAAGGCGGCGAGGGTGACGCATGGGGCCAAGGTCGTGGCCCCATCAGGTGGATTGAAGTCTGATCCGCTCAGCTGGCCTGGGCTGCATCGCCAGCGGCCATGGCGGGTGTCCTGCCGCCGGTGTGCTGCACGAGGAACGCCTCGATCCAGTCGTGATGCCTGCGCTCGCAGATCCGATCAGCAATCGTGTGGACTTCCGGGGGCACCTGGAACCGCTTGCGAAACGCCTTGGTGAACCCCTCCAGAGCAGGCCGGGGGAGAGCCCGGATCGTGTCGCAGAGCTGGTGGATGGTGGCCGGATCGAGGGGCGCCAGGCCTGGATCCACTGGCGGTGCTGATCCTGCTGCGATCGGTGGCTCAGTTTTCGATGTCGCCGCCGCCTCTGGCTCCTGGCCGGGCTGAGCCCTGGACGCAGGTGCAGCCACCACCCGCAGCGGGGATGGCCTGACGCTGCTGGCCGGCCTGGACCGGGGCCGTTCCCCGCTCTCCGCCTCCCCGGTCACTTCCCGCTGGCGCTTGTCATAGAGCGCCAAGCCGAACGGGTTCCCGAAGGTCATCAGGGCGCGCTTCATGGCGTCGGTTTCGGCTTCCTTCAGTGCCGATTCATGGGCCTGGCCCAGGTCCACGTCGATGCCGTGGCCGGCGCCGCAGCCCTCGCGGATCAGAGCTGGCTGGCCGGCGCTGCTGACGCTGATGCGCACCCGGGCGGTGTAGGTCACCCCCCAGCCGGGTTTCTGGTCCCGGCTCGTGCCTCTGGCACCGATGGTGCGTTCGCTCTGGTTGACGCAGCGCAGGGCAACGGTTTCCCGCTGCCAGCCGTCAAACCCAAAGATGAGGTTGGCCTCACCGATCACCTGCCACCCCTCCAGGTAGCTCACCTGGCTGCGGCCCTGCTCCCGCAGGCGCACCTTGGCGCGATCCAGAGGGGCAGAGAGGGCAGTGATCTGCTCGGCGGAGAAGGTGCCGGTCATGACGGTGCTCGGTAGTGAGGAGGGGTGTGGTTTGGAGAAGCGGGCCCGCCGATGGCGCAGGCCCACACGAGTAGGGGGCTTTGCCCCTCAGTGAATGCGCCAGGAGCGGCGGGAGATCAGCTGGGCGCCGGTGATCTCCTGGCCGGCCTTCAGGGCTGCCTTGATGGCGGTCTTATCGGCCTGGAAGGTGGTCTTGACCGCCAGCCATTCGGGATCCAGCAGGGCCTCGTTCTCGATGGCGACGGAGGTGGAGCGGGTGCTCCGCAGCTCGTGGTTGGGGAAGGAGAAGCGGGTGGCCGAGGGCTGCAGCCGGGTGAGCACCAGCACCAGGGATTCCTCTAGGGAATCAGCACGGCCGGCATCGGAGCGGGACAACTCCGTGAGCCGCTTGGCCTGCTGCTGGCGATAGGCGGACTGGCCGCGCAGGTGCTCGATCACCCAGCAGGTGGCATCGGCCTTGGCGGCGAGAGCCTGCTTGTTTCCTTCCTCGGCAAGCAGCACAGCCTCCAGCTCAGCGAGCGCCTGGGACCGGGCGTCTTCGTCGTCGGCTTCCAGCTGCTGGGCCAGCTGGCCGATGGCAGTGGTGAGCTCCTGGGCCTCGATGCCCCCAGCTGCCAGAGCGAACTGGAGCGCTGCAGGGAGCAGGCAGGGCCTGCTGCATTGGGAAGAGCCGGGGCGAGAGGAGCGGTGGTGGTGAGAGCAGACATGGGGACTTGGAGCAGAGGGGAATGAGAAGAACGGGGCGGCGGATGCCGCTCATGCGGCGATGGGCTCCGGCGAGAACGGCTGAGGCACTTCCATCACCACCACCGGCACCGGCGATCGGGAGGAGCAGCGGCGGGCCTGCTGCACCAGCGAGGCAGTGCCGGGCCCGCCGGGGAATGCGACCACCAGCACTGAGGCACTGAACGCCGGGGAGGTGTGGGCCTGGGCCTCCACCAGGGCCTGCTCGAGAAGGCGCCGATTGCGGATGGGGCCGGCGCAGCGGCCATACCGGCGCCACTCGGCATCGAGGGACTGAACGCGCCAGCCGAGCTGATGGGCCGCACGGCCGATGGC
>JBIIND010000279.1:0-3203 GCA_044337665.1 Cyanobium sp. | reverse complement strand
GCGGCTTTGCGTTCGTCGACCTCATCGATGATGCCGCGGAACAGAAGGCCATCGACGATCTCCAGAACGTGGAATGGATGGGCCGGATGATCCGCGTCAACAAAGCCACACCCCGAGAGGGCGGCGGTGGTGGCGGTGGCGGCGGGCCCCGCAGCGGCCAGCGTGGCGGTGGCGGTGGCGGCGGTGGGTATGGCGCGGACGAAGGAAACCGCTGGTGAGTCAGACCTCAGCTCCGGCGGGGGGCGAAGCGGCGCTGTCGCGCCTGCTGCAGCACCTCCGCCCCCACCGGAGCACGGTCCTGCTGGCGAGCGGAGCTTCGGTCCTCAACAAGCTGTTCGACCTGGCGCCACCGGTGCTGATCGGCCTGGCGGTCGACGTGGTTACCCGCCGCAGCACGTCCTGGCTGGCGGCCCTGGGCCTGGCCACGGTTCCCTCCCAGCTGGGTTTTCTCGCCCTTCTGTCCTTCGTGCTGTGGAGCGCGGAATCCCTGTTCGAATACCTGCAGCGACTGCTCTGGCGCAACCTCGCCCAGCGCGTCCAGCACGAACTGCGCATCAACGCCTGGGATCACCTGCTGCGCCTCGACCTCGCCTGGTTTGAAACGGCCAGCAGCGGGCGCCTGCTCGCCATCCTCAATGACGACATCAATCAACTGGAGCGTTTCCTCGACAGCGGTGCCAACGAGATCCTGCAGCTGACCACCACCGTGCTCGCCGTGGGCGGCGCGATGCTCTGGCTCTCCCCCGCTGTTGCGGGAGTGGCGTTCCTGCCGATCCCGGTGATCCTCTGGGGATCCCTGCGTTTCCAGAAGCGGCTGGCCCCCCGCTACGCGGAGGTGCGGGAACGGGCCGGCGCGATTGCCACCCAGCTCGCCCACGATCTCGGCGGCATTCTCACGATCAAGTGTTACGCGGCCGAGGCCTGGTCGAGCCGGGCGCTGCGCGAGCGCAGCGAGGCCTACCGACTCAGCAACGGCCGGGCGATCCGCCTCTCCTCGGCGTTTGTGCCGCTGATCCGTTTCGCCATACTCTTCGCTTTTCTTTCGATTCTTGTGATCGGCGGGTTGCAGGCCTGGCGTGGCGAGCTGGCGATCGGCACCTACAGCTTTCTCGTTTTCATCACCCAGCGGTTGCTCTGGCCCCTCACCGGCCTCGGTCGCACCCTGGATGACTGGCAGCGGGCCATGGCCTCAACCCAGCGGGTCCTCGACCTGCTGGAGGTCCCGATCACCGCGCCCGTCGGCGACAGCCCCCTGGCACCGGCGGCCGTGCGCGGCGAGATCCGCTTCGAGGCGGTCAGCTTCGCCTACGCGGGTCGGCCGCCCCTGCTGGTCGACTTCGATCTGGCGGTGCCCGCCGGCCATACCCTCGGCATCGTCGGCGCCACCGGCTCGGGCAAGACCACGTTGGTCAAGCTGCTGCTGCGCCTGCATGAGCGGCAATCGGGCCGCATCACCCTCGACGGCACCGCGATCGAGGCGCTTCGACTGGCTGACCTGCGCCGTGCCATCGGGCTCGTGAGCCAGGAGGCGTTCCTGTTCGAGGGCAGCGTGGCCGAGAACATCGCCTACGGCAGTTTCGACGCCCGCCGCACCGCGATCGAGAGAGCCGCCGCCCTGGCGGAGGCCGCCGCCTTCATCGAGGAGCTCCCCGACGGCTACGACACGATCGTCGGCGAGCGGGGCCAGCGGCTTTCCGGTGGCCAGCGCCAACGCATCGCCCTGGCCCGCGCGATCCTGCGGGATCCGCCGGTTCTCATCCTCGATGAGGCCACCGCCGCCATGGACAACGAGACCGAAGCGGCGATCCAGCGCTCCCTCGATCGCTTCACCGCCGGTCGCACCACCCTGGTGATCGCCCACCGGTTGAGCACCGTCCGCCATGCGGATCGAATCGTCGTGATCGAGCGGGGCCGCATCGTCGAGAGCGGACGGCATGAGCAACTGCTGCGGCGTGGCGGCCCCTACGCCTCCCTCTGGCGGGTGCAGGCCGGCCTGCGCCCGGACGAGGCGCTCCAGATTTAAAGAATGGCGTAGCGTTTCCGTCATGACCCGAAATCTGGCCAGGCCGATCGCCCGGCGGCATCCCCACCGGTCCGGCCGCAAATCCCCGGTGCTGCTGGCCATGGCCCTCGGCCTCGGGGGTGGTCTGCTGCTCTCCGCCCCGCTGGCCGACTGGATCAGCCATGCCGGCGGTGGCGCCCCTTCGGCGCTCACCAACCCCTTCGCAGCCTGGGCCGATCTGGGCAGCCAGGATCTCCTGCTGCTGGGCACGGATGTGGGGGGGGGCAACACCGACGTGATCGCCGTCCTCCGCATCGATGGGGGCGTGACCCGCGTCACCCAGATCCCACGGGACACCTACATCGAATCGCAGCGTTTCGGGCCGCTGAAGATCAACGCCCTCTATGCCCTGGGCGGAACCGAGGCGATCAAGCAGGAGGTGGGTCAGGGCCTCGGCCGCCCCATCCCCCACCATGTCGTGATCAACCTGGCGGCGATCCGCCGCATGGCCGATCTGCTGGGGGGCATCGAGGTGAACGTGCCCAAGCGGATGAAGTACACCGACCGCAGCCAGGGGCTCTACATCGATCTGCAGCCCGGACCGCAGACCCTGCGCGGCCGTGACCTGGAGGGTTTCCTGCGCTTCCGTCACGACGAGACCGGAGACATCGGCCGGATGGAGCGTCAGCAGCTGGCGCTGCAGGCCCTGTTCCGCCAGCTCACCCGCCCCGAGAACCTGGTGCGCCTGCCCGCCCTGCTCCTGGCCGCCGGAAACGACGTGCGCACCGACCTGGGGCCGATGGAGCTCGGCGGCCTGATCACCCGCATGGGGGGAACGCGGCTGCGTGCGGCTCACCTGGACGGCCGACCCTTTGACCTCGATGGCATCAGCTACTGGGAGGCCGACTGGGCCGGTGCCGGCACCAGCGCCCTTCCGGACGACCAGGAAAAGGAGAAGTCCCGGGTCGGCCTTCAGCGCTTTCTGTTCTGAGCCCTTTCCCCGCCCTCCTCTCCCTCAGCGGGTTCGCTGGATCGCAGCTCCTGCCGGCCGGATCGCAGCAGGGGGCCATCGCGACTCGAAAGGGTGATCAGGGCCAGGCCAAGGGCCACAAACGCCAGCACCGGACTGGAGGAGGCCACGGTCACCCCCAGCGAGGCCGTGAACCAGATCGAGGCGGCGCTGCTCAGCCCCCGCACCTCC
>JBIIND010000418.1:0-3212 GCA_044337665.1 Cyanobium sp. | reverse complement strand
AAAAAATGAAATTCGCTTCACTTCCGAGCAAGCCTATCGGGCTTGCTGTTGCAGGACTCTTAGGTGCTGTAGCAGTTGTTTCGACTCCCGGGCAAGCCCTGGCTGCTAATCCGATCCAACTTACTGGCCAAATGCCAGATAGCATCAATGGTAAATATACCATTGGATATATCACGGGAACTTGGGCCAGTGTGGGCGCTCAAGTCATTGCAGCTTCTCCGTGGTGGGGAGATACCAACCGTGCGGGTACTCTTGCCAGCATGCTCGCGGGCTCTCAAGTATTTTCGGGCCCCGTTAATGCGCTTGTGCCCCCTCTTGTCACTGTGACCAATACTTTTACAAACTTTCTGAATCCGATGAATGTTGTCAATGCTAATGTATTGTTTGCAAGTTCATCTAGTTCTTCTTTAGGGGGTATTGTGAATGGCAGTTTCTGGGCACCAGCAACCAATCCCAGTGCTCCCGCTGTCCTTGTCGACCAAGCTACCTCTTTCAATTGGGCTGTAGGTACTTTCGAGCCGGATAAAGTCCCAGCGCCCCTGCCTCTCGTTGGGGCTGCAGCTGCCTTCGGGTTCAGCCGTCGCCTCCGCAGTCGCATCAACAAATCAGCCTCCGCCTGATTTGTTCGCTCCGATTTTTCTTTGATTCCACGGGTGGGCCTGAAAATTCAGGCCCACCTTTTTTCTTGATTAAGCAGTGTCTTCAGCAGCTTTTTTTGCTCGCCTCTCTGCTACGGCGGCGACAGCCCTGTTCTTTGCCTACGGCTTTACGGTGGCATCCGTGGCCTTGCCGTTCAAACTCTTGGATATGGCTTGGCAGATTTCCGTCGTCAACGCCATCATCAACAACAGCACCCTCCCTTTGGAAGGGGTGATTCTGGCCCATCTGGCCGCCTATCTCGAACCATCCCAACCAGGCTTTGAGGTCTTCTGCCAAAAAATACGCAGTTGGGCCCTGCCAGTTACCTTGGGTTTTCTGCTCATAATTCCTCTCCAAAGCTACAACTTGGCCAAGGGATTATCCAATTACTACCAAAGCACGGCCAACTTCGAGCGTAACGTCGGTCAAGGTTTTCAAAAACTTCGCGATGCCGTCAGCAGTGCCCCCACGGTTGGCGACCTTCAGCAACGTCTCGTCGCTCTCAAGGGTCCAGCCCTCTCCCCTGCAGATACCCGCCTGCCCTTGCCGCTCCTGCGTCAGAACCTGCTCGTGATAATCCAGCGGGCCGAAATGAGTGCGAGGGCGAATAGTAATGTTGGAAATCCAGACCAAATCTGGGCCTTTGCCAAAGATATGGTGCGGTCAATTCTTACCGCAGCTGTCTTTGCTCTGGCCTTCTCGGCGGCGGCCAAGCGAACAACCTGGCAGGATTCCCTCTTGGTTCGCTTTGGTGAAAGCCTTAAATCTTTTCGTGCTACTGGTTCCAAAGGTACGGGAAAAATCTTTGCTGATTTGAAGGCTAAGCAGCAAGCCGCACTTGAAAAGAGACAGGTCGCTACTCGCCTGCGTCAGCACTCCATGGAAGTTCGGCGGGCCCAAAAGCAAGAGGAGAAAGAGCAACGCATGCGGGCCAGAAACCTGGAGCGCATGCGACCGAAGCCACGCAAGCGCAGGCGCGATACCAAATAGCTCATCGGTTGGCCGTGGGCTGGCCCGCCCCCATGGTTTAGAGCAGGAAATAGCGCTGGGCCATGGGCAGCTCGCTGGCGGGCTCACAGCTGAGCAGCTCGCCATCGGCAAACACCTCATAGGTTTGCGGATCCACCTCCATCTTCGGCAGGGCCGTGTTGTTGCGCATCTCCCGCTTGCCGATGCCGCGGGTGTGCACCACCGGTGCGCAGGGCCGCCGCAGGCCCAGGCGGCGCGGCAGGTCGTCGTCGAGGGCGGCCTGGCTCACGAAGGTGAGACAGCCCGGGGCGAGGGCGGAGCCATAGGCCGCGAACATCGGTCGACCGTGCACCGGGCCGGGGGTGGGGATCGAGGCGTTGGCATCGCCCATCTGCGCCCAGACGATCGAACCGCCCTTGAGCACCAGCTCCGGTTTCACCCCGAAGAAGCCGGGCTTCCACAGCACCAGATCCGCCAGCTTGCCCACCTCCACCGAGCCCACCTGGCTGTCGATGCCGTGGGCGATCGCCGGGTTGATGGTGGTCTTGGCGATGTAGCGCTTCAGGCGGGTGTTGTCGTTGCGCTCGCTGTCGCCGGCCAGGGGGCCGCGCTGCACCTTCATCTTGTGGGCCGTCTGGAAGGTGCGGGTGATCACCTCCCCCACCCGCCCCATCGCCTGGGAGTCGCTGGCGATGATCGAGAAGGCGCCCAGGTCGTGCAGGATGTCCTCGGCGGCGATCGTCTCGCGGCGGATGCGCGATTCGGCGAAGGCCACATCTTCCGGGATGTGGGGATCCAGGTGGTGGCACACCATCAGCATGTCGAGATGCTCCTCCAGGGTGTTGCGCGTGTAGGGGCGCGTGGGGTTGGTGGAGCTGGGCAGCACGTTGGCCTCGCCGCAGATGCGGATGATGTCCGGCGCGTGGCCGCCGCCGGCCCCCTCGGTGTGGAACGTGTGAATCGTGCGGTTGCCGATGGCGCGGATCGTGTCCTCCACGAAGCCCGCCTCGTTGAGGGTGTCGGAGTGGATGCACACCTGCACGTCCAGGCGGTCGGCCACCGAAAGGCAGCAGTCGATCGCCGCCGGCGTGGTGCCCCAGTCCTCGTGGAGTTTGAGGCCGCAGGCACCGGCGCGGATCTGCTCCTCCAGCGCCTCGGGGGTGCTGGCGTTGCCCTTGCCGTAGAAGCCCAGGTTCACCGGCAGCCCTTCCGCGGCCTGCAGCATCCGCTCAAGGTGGAAGGCGCCGGGGGTGCAGGTGGTGGCGTTGGTGCCGGTGGCCGGGCCGGTGCCGCCCCCCATCAATGTGGTGACGCCGCTGGCCAGGGCCGTTTCGATCTGCTGGGGGCAGATGAAGTGGATGTGGGTGTCGATCGAGCCGGCGGTGACGATGTGCCCCTCCGCGGCGATCGCCTCGGTGCCCGGGCCCACAATGATGTCCACCCCCTCCTGCACGTCGGGGTTGCCCGCCTTGCCGATCGCGGCGATGCGGCCGTCCCGCAGGCCGATGTCGGCCTTGACGATCCCCCACCAGTCGAGGATCAGGGCGTTGGTGATCACGGTGTCCACCGCCCCCTGGCTGCGAGGGGTCTGGGCCTGGCCCATG
>JBIIND010000278.1:0-3219 GCA_044337665.1 Cyanobium sp. | reverse complement strand
CCCTCACGCTGCTGGGGGGAGCGGCGGCCTGGGCCGGCGGCGCCCCGCTGCTGCGCGCCGCCCTGCGCATGCTGTTCTGGGGCGCCCTGGCGATGGGCCTGACGGCCCTGGTGGGCCATCTGTCGGGCGCGATGATCTGAGCGATGTCGCCCCCCACCAGCCTCCGCCTGCGCCGTCCTGACGACTGGCATGTGCACCTGCGCGACGGGGCGTTGTTGCGCGCCGTGGCCCCGGCCACCGCGCGGCAGTTCGCCCGGGCGATCGTGATGCCCAACCTCAGCCCGCCGGTCACCACGGTGGCGGCGGCGCGGGCCTATCGGGAGCGGATTCTGGCGGCGGTGGCCGCTGGTTTTGAGCAGCCCATCGCCAGGCCGGAGGAGCCCCCGCCGGCCTTCGAGCCGCTGATGACCGCCTACCTCACCGACGACAGCGATCCGGCGGAACTGGAGCGGGGGCAGGCCGAGGGGGTGTTCACGGCCTGCAAGCTCTATCCCGCCAACGCCACCACCAACTCAGCCGCCGGGGTGAGCGACATCCGCCACCTGGATCGGGTGTTGGAAACCATGGAGCGGATCGGTCTGCCGCTGCTGATCCACGGCGAGGTCACCGATCCTGATGTGGATGTGTTCGACCGCGAGGCGGTGTTCATCGAGCGCCACCTGGCGCCGCTGCTGGCGCGCCATCCGGGGCTGAAGGTGGTGCTGGAGCACATCACCACCGCGGAGGCCGCCGATTTCGTGGGCAGCGCCGGGCCGAATCTGGCGGCCACGATCACCCCCCACCACCTGTACATCAACCGCAACGCGATGTTCCGTGGCGGGCTGCGGCCGGATTTTTATTGCCTGCCGGTGGCCAAGCGGGAGCGGCACCGCCTGGCGCTGGTGGCGGCCGCCACCTCCGGCAACTCCAAGTATTTCCTCGGCACCGATTCCGCCCCCCATCCGCGTTCGGCCAAGGAGGCGGCCTGCGGTTGCGCCGGCATCTACAACGCCCCTTACGCCCTGGAGAGTTATGCATCGCTGTTCGAGGCGGAGGGGGCGCTGGAGCGGCTGGAGGCCTTCGCCTCGGAGTTCGGCCCGCGTTTCTATGGGCTGCCCTTGAATGAGGGCACAATCACCCTGGAGCGCCGCGATCACTTGGTGCCCCAGCGGCTGGGGGAAGGCGAGCTGGCGCTCGTGCCGTTCCATGCGGGCGAGCTGCTCGAGTGGCGGCGGACCGGGGACTGAGCGGCGGCCACCATGCGCACCATTGGCGCCGAACGTCCTGAATCAACAACCTATGCCATAGCCACCCTCGCTCCTCCCCCTGCTTCGGTTCCCGGCCCCCTGCCTGTAGTCGGCGCCGCCGCTGCCTTCGGCATGAGCCGTCGCCTGCGGCGTCGCATTCAGCTGGGCGGCTGAGCTGGTCGCACAAATCCACCCTGCGCCACGCAACCCTTTGGGTTTTTCGCCGCCGCGGCTCCTTTGGGAGTCCGGTGGCCGGATGCCCAGGGAAGAAGACCGCTCCTTCATGCGGTCGGCCGCTCTGCTTTCACAGGTACGGCCACGGTCTCGTCGCATAGCTCCGTATAAGGAATTGCCAAAAAGTAGTAGTGAAGTTCTTGCCAGAATTTCCCTTCGCCTTGCTCTTGCCTCCCTGGCCAACCTGGATGGGGCCGACATTGCCGACCTCGGCCTCGCCTTGATCAATCCCTGGACCATGGGATGAACTCTCACCCTCTGGCCCCAGCTCAAACCAGGTGCACCGCTGCCTGAAGCTGCCGGTCTGCCGCAGCTTTCACCAGGGCCCGATCCAGGGTGGCGAAGCAGCCGCAACCCTCACTGCGCAGCAGGTGCAGAGCATCAGCGAAGTCGAGACCCTCCTGGTGCCAAGCCAGCGCCTGCCGCACCAGATCCTCCTGCTCCAGGTGCACCTGGCGGATCGCCATCAGAGCCTCCAGGGCCGCGATCACCGCTCCGCGCTCCAGCCGGTAGGCGCCGCGCAGCACCCACTCCAGCTCCAGCACCACCGTGATCGGAACAAAGCATGCCGGGCTGGTATCGATCAGGTCGGCTACGCGGCGGGCCTGCTCCGGATCGTCGCCGGTGAGCAGCCGCACCAGCAGGTTGGTGTCGAGGGCGGTCGGCAGCGTCATGGCCCGGCCTTGCGCGCGTAGAGGGCGGCATCCTGCTGCTCCAGGGGGATCGGCGGCCCGCTATAGCCGCTGCAGCCGATCAAGGCCCGGGCACTGCTGGTTTTGCCGGAGCCGTGGGGGCGGAGCCGCAGCCCATCGGCCTCGAGACTGAGCTCAAGGCGATCCCCGGCCTTCAAGCCCAGCAACTGGCGCAACCGGGCGGGGATCACCAGCTGGCCCTTGGAGGAGAGCGTCAACAGGGCATCCATGGCCACCACTGTGGATATCTTACCAGGGTAAGCCTTACAGGCGCTGCCGGCTGGCCGGCCCTGCCCGCCGCCAAGATTCACGGGTGCCGCCCAGGCCACAACCGCTTTCAGCACCAAGGACGCAAGCCGCAGTAATGGTGTGCCGTGTGAACTGAGCTGGAGCGTGGCTGTCCTCCTGACGGATATGGAAGAGCGTCTGCTAGTGCTCCAGGCACTAACCATCTTTACTCATGAGCGTTAGCAGCGGTAGCCGCCAGATTCTCATCCAAGGCCTGCCGCTCAGGCCGGTGCCAGAGGCGGTGAGCCATGGCAGGAGTTGCTCGTCAAGCTCACCCACATCCTTGCCAGATTGGGGCTGATCCTTGCTTGATTATTGCTTGTTGTTGGCTACCTCCGGAAGGCTGCTGGCACTGCAGAAGAGGAGTCCTGATGGGGCCAAACTCATCCAGCTCCATTGTGAGTTGCTCCACTAAGAGTTGCCCTCTGGCTGGGTTGCGAAGCACGCAATCGATCCCTGAGTACCGCCAAGTGGTCGAAATTCCAGGCTAGTACGCGCCCTTGATGCTAGGCCTGATCAGATCAGGCTGCCAATCATCTCTATAGCGGCAGTTCTGGCGCTGTGCTTGCAAGTATTGATGCTGTTCTTCCAAGGCCTTCCTTGAGGCCAAAAAGAATTGCAAGTCTTCCCCTTGTTTGCAGATCCCTGGCTGCGACTTTATTAACCACGAATGTTGCAACTAATTCGTGGGTCGAAAACACGAGAAATCCCCTAAACTCAGAACCTCCATCTTGATTGTATTATCGATCGCGAAGTTGAATCCGAATGCACAAGACGGG
>JBIIND010000277.1:0-3223 GCA_044337665.1 Cyanobium sp. | reverse complement strand
GTGGCGGCACCGGCACCCGTCTCTGGCCCCTGTCCCGGGCTTCCTACCCCAAGCAGTACTGGCCCCTCGCGGGCGATTCCGAAGAAAGCCTCCTCCAGCAGACCCTGCAGCGACTACAGGGTCTGCATCAGCTGGCCCCTCCCCTGCTGATCGGCAACGAAGACCACCGTTTCATCATCGCGGAGCAGATGCGCCAGATCGGCGTTGAACCCGCGGCCATCCTGCTGGAACCGATGGGGCGCAACACCGCACCCGCCGTAGCCGTCGCGGCCCTGAAGGCCACTGCCCGCGGCGAGGACCCCCTGCTGCTGGTGCTCTCGGCCGACCACGTGATCCGTAGCCCCGGCCGCTTCCGGGCGGCGATCAACGCCGGAATTGCCGCCGCCGAGGCCGGCCGCCTGGTGACCTTCGGCATCGTTCCCACCGCGCCGGAGACCGGCTACGGCTACATCGAGGCCTGTGAGCCGCTCCCGGCTGCGGCCGGGGCCACCGAATCCGGGACCGCCGGGAGCGGGGCCGCCACCGATGCCCCCCACCCCACGCCAGTTCCGATCGCCCGCTTCGTCGAAAAACCCGACCGGGCCTCCGCCGAGCGCTTTCTGGCCACCGGACGCTTCACCTGGAACAGTGGCATGTTCCTGTTCCGGGCCTCCACCATCCTGGCCGAGATGGAAAGCCTCTGCCCGGAGGTGGTGAGCTTCTGCCGCAGCGCCCTCGAGCACGACAGCGCCGACCTCGAGTTCCTGCGCCTGGAGAGGGAAGCCTTCGCCAGTTGCCCCAATGTGGCGATCGACGTGGCGGTGATGGAGAAAACCGACCGCGGCTCCGTGCTGCCCCTTGACGCGGGCTGGAGCGACGTGGGCAGCTGGAGCGCCCTGTGGGAAACCTCGGATCAGGACAGCCACGGCAACGTGTTGCGCGGCCGGGTCATCAGCAAGGACAGCCACAACTGCTATCTACGCAGCGAACACCGCTTGGTGGTGGGCCTGGGGGTCGAGAACCTGGTGGTGGTCGAAACCGACGATGTGGTGCTCGTCGCCCATCGCGACCGGGCCCAGGACATCAAAGGCATCGTCGGGCGCCTTGAGAGCGAGGGCGCTTCCGAGAGCCGCGCCCATCGCCGCATCTATCGCCCCTGGGGCTACTACGACGGTGTGGTGGAGGGGGATCGCTGGCAGGTCAAGAAGATCCAGGTCAAGCCCGGGGCCTGCCTCTCCCTGCAGATGCACCATCACCGCGCCGAGCACTGGATCGTTGTCAAGGGAACCGCAGTGGTTGAAAAGGACGGCAAACAGGAGTTGATCGGTGAAAATCAGAGCACCTACATCCCTCTTGGAGCCCGGCACCGCCTCACCAATCCGGGCAAGATCCCGGTGGAATTGATCGAGGTCCAGAGCGGTCCCTATCTCGGCGAGGATGACATCGTCCGTTTTGAGGATCGCTACGGACGCAGCGATACGCCAACCCCGCTGCTGTCCAGCTGATTCCGACTGCAACACCGGCATGCGCTCCCCGCCTGGAGCGCGACTCCGATCCACTCCCCCCACCCCTTCCAAGATGATTTCATGAGCAAGATCGCATTGATTACTGGGATCACGGGTCAGGACGGCTCCTATCTGGCGGAACTCCTGCTGGAGAAGGGTTATGTGGTCCACGGCATCAAGCGGCGCTCCAGCAGTTTCAACACCAAGCGGATCGACCACCTCTACCAGGATCCCCATGAAACCAATCCTCGCCTGGTTCTTCACTACGGCGACCTGACCGACTCCACCAACCTGATCCGCATCATCCAGCAGGTCAAGCCGGATGAGATTTACAACCTGGGCGCCCAGAGCCACGTCGCCGTATCGTTTGAGAGCCCCGAGTACACAGCCAACAGTGATGCTCTCGGCACTCTGCGCATCCTTGAGGCGGTACGCATCCTCGGCTTGATTGAAAAAACACGCATTTACCAGGCCTCCACATCTGAACTCTACGGGCTTGTACAAGAAATCCCCCAAAAGGAGAGCACGCCTTTCTACCCACGCAGCCCCTATGGCGTCGCCAAGCTTTACGCATACTGGATCACGGTAAATTACCGAGAAAGCTATGGCATGTACGCCTGCAATGGCATTCTTTTCAACCACGAAAGCCCGCGTCGAGGTGAAACATTTGTCACCCGCAAAATCACCCGCGGTCTGTCGCGGGTCGATGCCGGCCTCGACCAGTGCCTCTACATGGGCAATCTCGACTCCCTTCGCGACTGGGGCCACGCCCGCGATTACGTCGAGATGCAATGGCGCATGCTCCAGCAGCCTGGTCCGCCCGAGGACTTCGTGATTGCCACCGGGCGGCAGGAGTCGGTGCGACGCTTCATCGAACTCACGGCTGTACAGCTGGGGTGGGGGGGAGTCGAGTGGACGGGTGAAGGGATTGAAGAGATCGGCCGCCGTGCGGACAACGGCGCCGTGGTGGTGTGTATCGACCCCCGCTACTTTCGCCCCGCCGAGGTGGAAACATTGCTGGGGGATCCGAGCAAGGCCCACGCCAAACTTGGCTGGCAGCCCACCACAACTCTGGAGGAGTTAGTGGAGGAAATGGTGATTGCTGATCAGCAGGAAGCCGCTAAGGAAGCGATCCTCCGTCGCGAGGGGTTCAATGTGGTCGGCTCCATGGAGAATCCACCCATGTCCCTGCAACGCTGATCGTCTGACACCCAATGAAGCACCCCCTGATCTCCGCCTCGGATTGCATCTTCGTTGCTGGCCACCTCGGTATGGCGGGTTCCGCAATCTTACGGCGTCTGAAGCTCGCTGGCTACACCAATCTTCTCTGCGCAGGCCGCGAGACACTCGACCTTCGCGATGCCGGCGCGGTGGAGGATTGGTTCGCCGCCTACCGACCCACCGTCGTCGTGCTGGCCGCCGCCAAGGTGGGGGGAATCCTAGCCAACGACACCTATCCGGCCGATTTCCTTCTGGAGAATCTCAAAATCCAGAACAACATCATCGAGAGCGCCTGGCGGCATGGCGTTCGTCGTCTTCTTTTCCTGGGCAGCAGTTGCATCTACCCCAAGCTGGCACCCCAACCGATCCGCGAAGAATCCCTGCTCACGGGAGCGCTGGAGCCCACGAATGAGTGGTACGCGATCGCCAAGATCACCGGCATCAAGCTGTGTGAGGCGCTGCGGCGGCAGCACGGCTTCGATGCCATCAGCCTGATGCCCACCAACCTCTATGGCCCA
>JBIIND010000405.1:0-3228 GCA_044337665.1 Cyanobium sp. | reverse complement strand
TGAGCAGGGCATCGCTGGCCTGCAGATCGAGCTCCAACTGGAAGGTGTGGATCGCCAGGGCCCCATGCAGGAAGGGCGCCGCCAACAACGTGGGGCCGGCGCGGTACAGGGAAAGGGAAGGCAGGGTGTCGTACAGACGGATCTCCAGATTGGTGGGGCAGCCGCTGGCGCGGATCGTGGTCTCCAGGGTTTCCAGATTGCCGATCACGCTGCCCTGGATGGCGAAATCCTCCGCCATCGGCTCGGCCGCGTAGCGCTTCAGCACCTCCTCCCGCAGCCCAGCCGCCTGCGAATAGGGCCAGGCCAGCAGGATGCGCACCCGCACCCCGGCCTGCAGGCAGCGGCTGAGGTGGGTGCGGTAGTGCTCCAGGTTGGGCGCAAAGGTCTGCAGGATGGCCACCTCCTTCTGGTCTTCCGGCTGGGCTTGCTCCTGGTCGTGGATGAGCCGCTCCAGGGCGGCGGCGAAGGTATCGGTGGGGAAAGCGGCGTGGATTCGACTGAGGCCAAACCGGGACAGACCCGGCCCACTCTGCTGATACTGCTGCACCAGGAAACGCTGCAACTGCGGCAGCTTGTAGCCCCGGCCGCTGATCTTGAACTTGCGGTAGATGGTGCGCAGCCGCTGGGTGAAAGCCTCCTCCTCGATCGGACCCTGGCGGCGCTGACAGGCCTCCAGCAGCTGCTGCTTGCTCTGGCCGGGCTCCTCGTTCAGACAGAGAATCACCTCCAACTCATGGGGGGTGAGGGCATAGTCCTGTCGCTCGCCCAGGGTCTGCAGAAATGCTGTCCAGCTCATCGCTACAGACGGGGTGGCGGGGATGGGAACGATATCGCCGAGGAAATCCTATCTCATTTACAGCAGCAAGGTGGCGGGTTCCAGCTTCTTCCAAGGCCTTCCACCTGGCCACGATTGACAGATTTTCAGGGGGCAGACAGGGTTTGCAGTACGCTCTCAAAAAGGCACCATGCTGGCGATACAGCCACAGCTCTATCAACGAATCTGCACCTACGAACTGGATGATCCCAGCCATCAGATGGGCTTTCTCGCCCATCTGATGCGCGCCAATGGCTGGAGCCGGCCGTTTGCCAGCCGTGCGATCGAGGAATACCGCAAATTCGTCTTCCTGGCCCTGGTGGCGGACCATCAGGTCACGCCCTCCGATCAGGTGGATCAGGTATGGCATCTGCATCTGATCTTCAGCGAGGCCTACTGGAACGATTTCTGCCCGCGGGTGCTGGGGCGGCCGCTGCACCATCAGCCCACCCGGGGAGCGCAGGAGGAGCGGGATCGCTTCCTCCATCTGTACCGAGCCACCATCCACACCTACCGGCGGCACTTCGGCGAGCCCCCTGCGGATCTGTGGCCGCCGGTGGATGTGCGCTTCGGCCGCGACCTGCGGATGCAGCGCCGCCCGATCCGCGATCCGTTCCTTGCCTGGCGACGGTGGCGCTGGACGACCCGGGCCAGTGTGCTGGTGGTCAGTCTGGGCCTGATGGGCTGCGGGATCGCCAAGGCGGCCGCTGGGCCCAACTCGGATCCCCCCCTGGAGGGCGGCGACGTTCTGCTGGCCGTGGCGCTCTACCTGATCGTCTCCGCCAGCAGCCTGATGGTGGGATTGGCGGCCTCTTCCTGGTTCGTGCGACCGTGGCTGCTCCAGCCAACCGGTTTCTCCAGCACACCGCAACTGGAGGAGGAGGACGTGGCCTTCCTCTCAGCTGGGCCCGGCCGCATGCTGGAGCTGGGCCTGGCTTCGCTGGTGCAACGGGGGATTTTGAGAGCTGATCCCAGCACACGCACGCTGGTGTTGATCGGGAGAACGGATGAAGCTCCGCCGGGCATTGCCCAGCAGATGCTCACGGTTTATCGCAAGCTGGCCCCCGATGGCCCGTCAGCGGTTTCGTATGGCGATATCGCAGCACTCAATCGCTACGACTTCAAGGCAAAACAGGAATCTCTGCAGTCTCGAGGGCTGTTGCTGCACGGCCTGGCGAAACCAATTGCCCAATGGAGTGGGCATCCATTGACGCTGATCGCGATGTTTATGCTGATCACCAGGTTTTTCCTACCGAATCTGCCACCACTGCTGGCCTTGCTTCTGCCACCCTGCTTCCTCGGTTTCGGACTGGGGCTCAAACAGCCGAGTGGCCGCACCCTCTGGGGCGACTCTGTCCTGGAACGTTATACGCGGAGTTCAGCCCACGCGGATCCCCTGCGGCGGGTGGCCCTGCTCGGTTCTGCCGCCATGGGCGGCGAAGGGCTGGATGATCTGCGCAGCCTGATCAAGAACGTTGAGGCGGATCTTGCCGCAACCGCCGTTGGCTGCGGCTGCTGAAGGCTGACGCCAGGGTCACCGGCGCCTCCGCCCTACGCCGGCAGCTTGCGCGTGGCATCCACCAGCCGCAGCGCCAGCTGGGAGAGCAGGGAACGGCTGAAGCTGTCGGAGCGGCGCAGCAGCTCCTCGAAGCTGGCGGAAGGGAGGGTGAGCAGGCGGCAGCCGTCCGCGCCGGCCCGCACGGTGGCGGTGCGGGGCTGACCGGTGAGCACCCCGATCTCGCCGATGGCCTGGCCGGGCCCCAGCCGCACCGTTTCGCCGCTGCCCACCAGCACCTGCACGTCGCCGTCGAGCACCAGGGCCAGATGGTCGCTGGTGGAGCCCTCCTCCATCACCGGATCGCCCGCAGGCAACTGCCGCACCGATCCCCGCTACGCCAGCCAGAGCAGCCCGGCGGGCAGCACATCGGCGAACATCGACCAGCCGGTGAGCGCCTCCAGCAGCGCCTCATCCGCGGCCGACTCCCCGCGCAACTGGCTCTGCAGAAACGGCGAGTTGGCCAGGCCGGGGCGGGGATCCTGCAGGCGGCGGGCCACCGCCTCGGGATGGCGCTGCCGCTCGAGCATCAGCACCCAGGCCGCCGTGTCGGGATCGGGATCGCGCCAGAGCAGATCGAAGACGCGGCGCAGGTCGCCCGCTGGCGCCACCGCTGGCGGTAGGGGGTCGAGGCCGGCGGCGTCCAGGCGGGGGGCCAGCTGCCGTTGAAGTCCGCCCACCCGCAGGGCTAACACCCGCTGCAGCGGCCGCAGCAGGCCATCCACTGATAGCTGGCCGTTGAGCCAGGCCAGCAGGCCGGATTCCTCCAGCCAGGCGGCCCGCAGTGGCTCCAGCCGCTGCCGCTCCAGCTCCCCTTGGGGCCCGCACTGCCGCAGCACCGACTCCCAGGCAGGTTCTG
>JBIIND010000276.1:0-3231 GCA_044337665.1 Cyanobium sp. | reverse complement strand
CCGCGGGTGGTTCTGGAGCGGGCCTGCGCCGGCTTCCCGCCCCCTCTGCGCGCCCTGCTGCTGCCCCCGGCGGGTGTGGTCGAGCGTTGTCCCACCCTGCCGCCGCTGGCGCCGGAGGAGCGGCTGGCGTTGCAGAGCCTGTGGGATCGGAGCGCACCAGCGCTGGGCTAACTGTGGAGTCGCCCCGGTCGTTCAGGAGTTCGCATGGACGCTGACACCCCCCGTCCCGTGGCCTTCATGGTCATGCCGTTCCGGAGGCGCCCGGTTCCCTCTCCCCCCGAGGGCGCCCCCAGGGAGATCGATTTCGATGCGCTCTGGTTCACGGCCTTCAAGCCCGCCCTGGAACAGCTGGGCTACCTCGCGGTGCGGGCCGATGGCGACGTCGGCTCGGTGATCATCAAAGACATGTTGGAACGGCTTGCCTTTGCCGATCTCGTTCTGGCGGATCTCACCCTGCCGAATGGCAATGTCTATTACGAAGTGGGTGTCCGTCATGTGGCAAAGCAAGCCAATTGTGTGCTGGTGGCTGCCAGTTGGTCGAAGCAGCTCTTCGATGTGGACCAGATGCGAAGCCTGCGCTATCCCCTGGCCGATGGAACGGTGCCCGCAGCCAGTGCCGCCGCGATTCAACAGCTGCTGATCGAGCAGTTGGACGTGTTGAAGAATGCGAAAACTCCCTATCATGAATTAGTAAGGGATAAATTTGATGCCGATGTGTTTCGTGATCAGATTGAGCGCCTCAGTGCCTTCCAGACGGATGTGCAGGCGATCCGTCTTCTCTCGGACCAACAGGAACGGATCCGCAGGGTGGATGCCCTGGTAGAGCGTTGCAAGCCCAGCCTGGAGTTGCGTGAACTTGCCTTTGAACTGCTGATGCTGGTGCGCGACACGCTGTCCTGGCAGGCGCTGCTCGCCTTCCTTGAGCAGCTGCCGTCGGATCTCCAGATGGAGGGATTTACCCGCGAGCAGCGGCTTCTCGCCCAGGCCAAGCTCGGGGATGATGCCACCGCCATCGCAGGATTGAAGGAGTTGATGCGCTGGCAGGGAGAATCGGCGGAGCGGATGGGGTTGATCGGTGGACGCTATAAGAAGCTTTGGCGCCAAGCCAGACGGGAGCGGCTGGAGCGGGGGGAGGAGTTGGCGAGCCTGCAGGAAGACGGCTATCTTGAGGATGCGATTGAGCATTATCGGCTTGGCGCTAATCTCGATCTGAATGAGTACTACTGCGCCTCCAATCTGCCGCTGTTGCTGAATGCCCGTTCGGCTCCTGGCGATGGGGAGGAGGTGGCCTTCTTTGACCGCCTGATCAAGATGGTCACCCAGCGCAAGATCAGCCGCAACGAAGATGATGGCTGGGCCCGCGCCACCCTCCTGGGGGCAGCGTTCCGCGGGGGCGATGCGGCCGAGGTGGCGCGACTGGCCCGGGAGGTGGTGCGGGAAGGCCCGGCGGCCTGGCAACTGGAAACCACCCTGGCCGATATCAACGACACTTTGGCGGGCATGGCCGAATCGCCCACCCGGCAACAGCTCGCGAGGACGCGCGATCAGTTGGCGGCCCTGATCCCGGCGCCCTGAGTGGCAGGGACGCCGGCGATGTGGGGCTCCGCTCCCGTGGGTTAAACTGAAAAAGTCTTGCCTGATTTCATGGAATTCATAGCGTTAATTTCTGGGGCTCTGCTCATGGCGATGGCGCCGATGTCAGGTGCTGTTTGTGAGGGTCCTGGCCGCGTGCGCGAGGCATCTTCTGCGGCGATCAGCCAATTCGTTCGGGCTAAGCGGATGCAGGTTCTGACGTTCATGGGCTATTCGGGCGCCGAGTACGAATCACCCGCCACCATGAAACGGGCCGCCGCCAGCATTCTGGAAGGCAAAGATCCCGCCACCACCCTGGTGAACATCGGTGCCACGGTGGAGGGGATCGGCGCCGTGTATGCCCTCGCCAAGCAGAAGGGTTTCACCACCATGGGCATCGTTTCCTCCCAGGTGCAGACCAACCAGGTGCCGCTCTCCCGCTGCGTGGACCATGTGTTTGTGGTGAGGGATGCCAGCTGGGGTGGCCTGCTGCCCGGCACGGGGCAGCTCTCCCCCACCTCGCGGGCGATTGTGGAGAACAGCACCGAGGTGGTGGCGATCGGGGGGGGAGAAGTGGCCCTCGCCGAGCTGGTGGCGGCCCGCCAGGCAGGCAAGCCCGTCTCGTTCATCGCCGCGGACATGAACCACGCCATTGCCCGCCAGAAGGCCCGCAAGCAGGGCAAGCCGGATCCCACCGATTTCAGCGGACCGGCGGCCGGGGCGCTGAAATTCCCGGCGCGGCCATGACGTCCCGGCCCATCCCCCCTCCCGTGCGCCGTCCCTCCCGCCGCGGCACCGGCTGGGGCCGGGGGGCCTGGCTGGCAACCCCGGCTGTGGTCGCCCTGGCGGCTCTCCCCCCGGCCCGGGCCCTGGAGGAGGCGGTGATCCAGGTGCCGCTGCTGGAGGTGTCGTTCACCGTGCGGCTCAACGAGCTGGGATCCGCCGCCGACCTTGGCCGGGGCAACAGCGACCTGGCGGAGCTCGACCGGGCCACCCAGGGCGCCGTCGGCCGGGAGATCATCGACCTGCTGCAGCAGCCCATTCCCCTCAGCCTCAAGCAGGTGGCCGACCGCTCGGTGGGTTCCCCGCTGCTGGAGCAGGCCATGCTCGTGCTCTCCTCCTTCGGAACGGTGGAGGGTCGCTCGAGTGACCTGAGCGGGCGCACCCTGCAGGAGGCCCTGCGGCGTGCCTCCGTCGGCGGAGAGCCCACCCTGTTGAGCCTGTTGCAGGCCATCCCCGGCCGGCGGGTCACGATCGACCTGGGCCGGGCCAAGCAGATCGCCAGCCGCATGAAGCGGCAACGGCGCGAGGCCGAGGCCCTGATCGCCACCGTCCCCGCCGCCCTGGCGCCAACGGCCGTCGCCCCGGCCGCCGCCGTGATCCGGCGCACCGTGCAGCTGCGGGTGCCGCACCGCAGCGAGCCCCTGGAGCTGCTGGTGCTCGAGCCGGCCGCGGCTGGCCAGGGCCGGCTGGCCCTGATCTCCCACGGCCTCTGGGATACCCCCGCCAACTTCGAGGGCTGGGGCGTGCGACTCGCCTCCCGCGGCACCACCGTGGTGCTGCCCCGCCATCCGGGCAGTGACAACAGCCAGCAACAGGCGGTGCTGGCGGGGCAGGCCCCGCCGCCGGGCCCGGAGGAGCTGGCGCGACGCCCCAAGG
>JBIIND010000275.1:0-3237 GCA_044337665.1 Cyanobium sp. | reverse complement strand
TTAGGGTCAAGCAGGTCTTCCGGTCCCCAGCCTGGGGTGCGTACATGGCGTCCATTGCCGAACAGATGCAGATCTATCGCTCAGCGCTAACGGATGCTCAAGCCAAGGGCGAACAAGCCACTGCTCGCAAGATTGAGGAGCAGATCAGCGAACTGGAGGCCTATCAGCAACGCCACCCTGAGGAGGTGGATGCCCCATCCCCTTTCGAAGTGTTTTGTGACCTCAACCCGTCCGACATCAACTGTCGCGTCTACGACGACTGAGCAGGACGCCAGCGCAGGCCCTGCCGTCCTGCCAGTAGGGTTGTAGGGCAATCACGGGGCCCCAGTCAGGGTCAGAGGACCATGGACCTCACGGCCTTCTTGGCCACAACGGAAAAAGGCAGTCAAGAAGAGGGTCTGGAGGCGATCGACATTGCCGGTCGTGTCGCGGTGGCGGCGAAGGGGCGATTCATGCTGCGATCTCTATGCAGAGCCTTTGGGGGGTATTCCCGTATTACCTGTGCGGTGACCGATCAGGATGCCTGCCTCGAATATCTGGCGGCCGAAGCCGATGATCCTTACCAATTGCTGGTCTGCACCGACTATTTGGAAAGCGGCAGCGGCTTTGATCTGGTCCAGCGCGCGCGGGAACGCCATCGCAATCTGCATGCCGTGATCCTTGCTCTGGGTGATGCGATCCCGGCCGAGTGCATGGATGCTCCCTGGTTGGAGGCCGTGGTGGCCGAGGCTGATTTCGTTGACGATCAACAACCGCTCCAGGCCGCCGTGCTGGCCGTACTCGGAGGCCATTCTTATCGCAGTCCTTCCCTGCGATCGGGCGTGCTTCCCTACCTGAGTTGTCCGCGCCTGACCCCCCGGGAATACGAGGTCCTCGATCTGCTTGCCAGTGGGCTCAGTGATCGGGAGATCGCCAGTCGACTGGTGGTCAGCGTTGAAACTGCCCACACTTACACCAAGCGCCTGCTGCAGACTCTCAATGTCCACAACCGTCTCCAAGCGGTTCTGAAGGGAATGCGCTGCGGCATGGTCAAGATCTGACGCAGCGGGGCTGCCCCCAAACGGGGGTTTTCCCTGTCGCGCCACCTGAGGGACACTTCAAGCCATTCCAGGCATTGAGGGCATGACTCAGAACCATCTCAGCCGTGGGCTCCGGTTCGGGCAGCTGGAGGCGAGTTACTCGCTCTATTGCAGGGCTCTGCGGATCCTCATCCGCGAAGAAAAAACAATCAGACAGGTCCAGCGCAGCTTCTGCTGGCACCGCTTGGATGAACTCCATCAATGCCTGCCATGGCAGTACCAGGATCCGAATCACCTGTATCGGCAGCTCAAGGGTGAGATCTGCCCAGAAATCAGCAGCACCTACCCTCGGACACAATTCACGAGCCAGTCCCTCAATCGCTAAATCAGCCTCACTTAAACCCCTGCCTCTACCTACCGCGGTGGCTTCGTCGAGCTGCTGGCGGCCCACCAGCTTCTGTTCAGCTGGTGGCCCAGACGCGGACCATCGCAGAGGCGGTTGAGCCGCTGGCCCCCAAACTGCAGGTGGCGGAAGCTGAGGGACAGGAGGGCACAACAAAGCCCGGGGCCTGGGCCCCGGGCATTTGTCTGCTCAGCCGTGATGCCCAGCAAAGGGAGCGGGGCGTAACTGTGCGTGGTTTGTGCTGAAAGACAGCCGTGATCGTTCGATCACCAGATATTCAATTGTGGGGCGGAGCTGCCGGCGCTGGCACCTGGGGCCAGGTGTCGAGTGGGACGTTCCATTGAATCCGGGGCACCTGAGGCTGATCTCTGGACGAGTGCTGTGAACGGTGCAGTGGACGGCGCAAATCTCCTCCAGGAAATGTCACACCAGGAACGTCAGGGATCCGTTGAGAAGTGTTGGAGCAGGGGCCGGATCGTCAGCGCGCTCCTTGCTGGTGCTCAGGGGGGCTTTCTTCCATCCGTGGGGCCTCCGAATCCGATAGCCACACAGTCGGACGGAACGCCGATGCAGGCAACCCCTGGGGAGGGATCGGACATCGGTCTTTACCGACGGCAATGGGGATTCATGAAGGGGACTTCATCATCCTCCGGAGTTATCCGGCCAGCGCCAGCAACAGCAGCCGCTGACCATCCGCTCCAACTGGGGGGTCCGCATGGGCGCCCCGGCCCTGCGGGCAATGGCAGGCTGGGGCGTTGGCTGGGTCTGATCGGGCTGGCGATGACCGCCAGCGCTCCCCTGGCAGCGGAGCAACCGCGGCTCGCTCCGCCTGCGGGGGGCCTCCGAGCCACGGTGGTTTCTGTGGGAGACGGCGACACCCTGCGGGTGAGCGCGGCTGGCCGGGCGCTCACCCTTCGACTGGCCTGCATCGACGCGCCGGAAATGGCCCAGAGCCCCTGGGGGCAGCGATCCCGGACCCACCTGATGCGCCGGCTGCCCCGGGGCCGTGAGGTCACCATCGAGGTCCATGCCACCGACCGTTACGGCCGCACCGTGGCCGAGGGGATCAGCGACCAGAACATCAACCTGGGAATGGTGGAAGACGGGCAGGCCTTTGCCTACCGGCGTTACCTCAGCACTTGTGACGCCTGGGAATACCTGCAAGCTGAGTACCGCGCCAGCCGGCATCATCACGGGGTCTGGCAGGTGGAGGGCGGCATCAAGCGCCCATGGGAATTCCGACGGGGCGGCACCAGGGCCACACCGATCGCGACAGCCTCGGGGATGGGAAAGCGTGCGCATCGCTGGTCCGGTGAACAGCAAGTGCGACCAGAGCACCGAACAACGGATCAGGATTCTATGGTTCTCAGGATTCTGCGGACAGCCTCGACAATGATGTCTGGCTGATCAATCCAGACAAAATGATCACCAGTACTGGCGTCGAGTTGCACATAGTTTGTGGAGAGCCTGCCAAGTTGTTTGTGCATTTCATCCCGCCATTGATCAGCCTGCCGAAGTGGCAGCAGGGCTGTCCACCGTGAAGACTTGAGGAAGCAGCGCGCCTTGATGCCGTTGATCGGCAGATCGGCGCAGGCGTGAGCAATGCTCACCTCGCGGGCACTCCGGTCTAGATTCATCATCTCCCGACTCATCGTGATCCAATGCTTTGGCCTACAAAAGGAACGCATCACCCAATGGCGAGACCGATCGGAAAAGCGACGCAACTCCGGCTTGATTACCTCAAATGCACCCATCACTTTGATGAGACGGATGAAGCCAAGAACGGAGCCAACAACTGAGAGGACAAAGCCGGAT
>JBIIND010000274.1:0-3238 GCA_044337665.1 Cyanobium sp. | reverse complement strand
GTCCCGGCCGCCTGGCTGACGGGCAAGCTGGGTCGCCAGCAGGGTCTCGACGACCCCCTCTCGCTCAGTGCCCTTGCCGCCATCGGCCTGCTGGTGATCCATCTCTGTGGCCTCACCAACCTGTTGCTCGGGGGCCTGGCGGGCCGCTGGGGGTCGAGTTTCCCCCACCTGCTGCGCGACTACAGCCTGGCCCTGCTGCCCCAGCTGATCGCCTGCTGCGCGGTGGGGGTGATGGCCTGGCTGCTGCGACGCCTCCTGCTGATCCCCTCATGATCCCCACGGGTGAAAGTGGCCGTCGGGCCCGTTGGGGCCGCGGCCTGGCCCCCGTGAGCTGGGCCCTGGCCCTGGCCCTGCTGGTTCTGGACCAGGGCAGCAAGCTCTGGGCGGTGCGGGAGCTGCTCCCAGGCGAGGTGGGCACCCTTCTCCCCGGAGTGCTGCGGCTGCGCCTGGTGTGGAACACCGGCGCGGCCTTCAGCCTTCTCACCGGCTCGACTCCCCTGCTTGCCCTGATCAGCCTGGTGGTGTGCGTCGCCGTGGCGGGGTTGCTGCTGCGACGGCCCCCCACCACGCTCACCCCGGCCCTGGCTTTCGGCTTCCTGCTGGGCGGGGCCGCGGGAAACGGCATCGACCGGTGGCGGCTCGGGGCGGTGATCGACTTCCTGGAGTTCGTGCCGGTCCAGTTCCCGGTGTTCAACCTCGCCGATGTGGCGATCAACCTGGCGGTGCTCTGTTTCGCCCTCGACTGGCTGGCCGGCCAGAGGCGGGAGGGGACCCGTGATGCCTGAAACCCTGGAGCGTCTGCAGCAGCTGCCGGCCCAGCTCGGCCTCGCTCCCGGCCCGCAGACCGAAACGCGTCTCCTCCTGGAGATTCCCGGTGCCCCACCCCAGCAGCTTCCTCTCTTCGGAAGCTGCTACCGGATCGGCCGCGACAGCGCCTCCGACGTGGTGCTCGACCATGGGGTCGTCAGCCGGCGCCATGCCCTGCTGGAGCGCCATGGCAGCCACTGGCTGCTCCAGGACTGCGACTCCACCAACGGTCTCTGGTGGCGCGGCCGGCGGGTGCGCCAACTGGTGCTGCGCGACGGGGATCGGATCCGGTTCGGACCCGAGGCGAAGGGGGATCTCCCCTCCCTGGTCTTTCAGCGCCCCTGCCGCTCACGCTGGCCGTCCCTGAGCCGCCGCGGCGGTCTGGCCCTGGCGTCCCTGGCCGGTGGCGGTCTGCTGCTGCTCGGCCTCTCCGCCCTGCAGATGCCGATCCGCGGCAGCCTGGCCACCGTGCGGGCCCCCCTGGTCCTCTACGACGGAGCGAACCGGCCGATCGCCTCCGCCAGCGACCAGCGCCACCACGAGCTGAAGCGCCTCGGCGACTTCCCACCGGTTCTGATCGATGCCCTGCTCGCCAGCGAGGACAGCCGCTTCTGGTGGCATCCCGGCGTCGATCCGATCGGCACCGGCCGCGCCCTGGTGACCAACCTGGTGGGCGGCCGGGTGAGGGAAGGGGGCAGCACCCTCACCCAGCAGCTGGCCCGCAGCCTTTACCCCGAGCAGGTGGGGGAGGGGGAAACGCTCGACCGCAAATGGCGGGAGCTGCTGGTGGCCCTCCAGCTCGAGGCACGCTTCAGCAAGCGCGATCTGCTGCTGAGCTACCTGAACCGGGTCTACCTGGGGGCCGGCTGGGGCTTCGAGGATGCCTCCCGTCGCTTTTTCGGGAAATCCGCCTCCCGCCTGCAGCTGGAGGAAGCTGCCCTACTGGTGGGACTGCTTCCCTCCCCCAACGGCCACGATCCCTGCGTCGACCCCCAGGCGGCCCTCGCCGCACGCAACGGCGTTCTGAGCAAGATGGCGGCGACCGGTCGGATCAGCGCCGATCAGGCCCGCACGGCCAGACGCCGGCCGATCCGCGTGGCGGGCAGCGCCTGCCGTGCCAGCAGCCGGCTTGCCGCGCCCTTCTACACCGACCAGGTGCGGCGCGACCTCGACGAGCTGGTGGGCGCGGAGATGGCCGGCGAGGGTAACTATCTGATCGATACCCACCTCGACCCGGAACTGCAGGCGCTGGTGGAGCGATTGCTGCGGGAACGGATCGACGCCAACCGCGACCGCCAGGTGGGCCAGGGGGCGGTGGTGGTGCTCGACAGCCGCAACGGCGGCATCCTGGCGATCGCCGGCGGGCGGGACTACCGCCAGAGTCAGTTCAACCGCGCCTCGATGGCCCTGCGCCAACCGGGCAGCACCTTCAAACTGATGCCCTACGTGGTGGCCCTGGAGCGCGGGCGGCGCCCCGGTGACCGGGTGGGCTGCGGTCCCCTGCGCTGGCGGGGCCAGTACTTCGACAGCGCCTGCGGGGGATCCCTGAGCCTGCGCACCGCCCTGGCCTCCAGCAGCAACACCGCAGCCCTGCGTCTGGCCCGGGAGGTGGGGCTGGAGGCGGTGGTGCAGAAAGCCCGGGACCTGGGCATCCGCAGTCCGCTGGCCCCCGTACCGGGCCTGCCCCTGGGCCAGAGCGAGGTGACCCTGCTGGAGCTCACCGCCGCCTATGCCGCGGTGGCGAACGGCGGCCTCTGGAATCCCCCCACCACGATCCGCCGCCTGACCGACGCCGAGGCATGCCCCAGCCTCTCCCGCCCCACCAGCACGGCCCCCCGCGCCGGCAAGGCGGGGCCCGACTGCCGCACGGCCCCATCCGGCCGCGGCCTGGCCTCGCCGGGCCGGCGGGCGATGAAGAGCAGCACCGCCCGCGACATGCGCTCCCTGCTTCAGGGGGTGGTGAACGGCGGCACGGGCACCGCGGCCTGGGTGGGGGGCGGAGCGGCCGGCAAGACCGGCACCACCAACGACGCCCGTGACCTGCTGTTCGTCGGCTTCCTCCCCGAGCGCCACTGGACGATGGGGGTCTGGCTCGGCAACGACGACAACCGCCCCACCCGCGCCACCAGCGCCCTGGCGGCGGGCCTGTGGGGGGACATCCTGCGCGCTTCCTCCCCCTCCCACTGAGCCCATGGCGCCCGGCCCGCCCTTCGGACCGCGCCTCTGGCTGTGGATCGCCCTGGCCTTCCTCGCCCTGGCCCTGGTGGGGGTGGTGCTGCAGGCCGTCAACCAATTGCTTTGGCAGTTGAGCTACTGGCTGCCTGGCTGGCTGCTGGGTCCTCTGCTGCTGCTGCTGCTCGCCGCCCTGGGCCTGGCGGTCGCCCAGATCGGCTGGCCCTGGTTCCGGGCCTGGCGTCGGGGCGGGGTCTCC
>JBIIND010000272.1:0-3243 GCA_044337665.1 Cyanobium sp. | reverse complement strand
GGTCGTCTCGATCATCGGTGGCCTGGTGGTGGTGCAGCAGTCGCTGCAGACCCTGGTCGGCCTCACCGGATCGGGCTACTTCCGGCGCCTGCAGGAGCGCCGCTTCCTTCTCTGGCTCCAGGACATGAACGACCACGTGATCGTCTGCGGCTACGGCCGCATTGGCCGCGAGATCGCGGCCCAGCTCAGCCTCGAGGGCACGCCGATGGTGATCCTGGAGATGGACCCGGACCGCAAGGAGGCCGCCGAGGAGAAGGGCTTCCCGGTGCTGATGGCCGACGCCACCCTCGACGAAACCCTGATCGAGGCGGGCATCCACCGCTGCCGCGCCCTGGTGGCGGCCCTGCCGAACGATGCCGCCAATGTGTATGTGGTGCTCAGCGCCCGGGCGATCGCCCCGAGAATCCGCCTGATCGCCCGCTCCGACAGCGAGGAGGCGGAGCGCAAGCTCCGCCAGGCCGGCGCCGACCAGGTGGTGAGCCCCTACGTGGCCGGCGGCCGCACCATGGCCGCCACCGCCCTGCGGCCCCTGGCGGTGAACTTCATGGATCTGCTGGCCGGCTCCGACTGCGAGGTGGAGGAGTTTCAGCTCAGCGACGATCCGGCCCTGCTGGGGCATCTCAACGGTCGCACCCTGGCCGATCTCGACCTGCGGGGCCGCACCGGCGCCCTGGTCCTGGCGATCCGCTCGCCGGAGCCCGCCCTGATCAACCCCTACACCTACCGGGGCTCCACCTACGGCGGCGGGCCCACCCTGGTGGCCAACCCGGGCGGCGAGATGAAGCTCGCCCCCGGTCAGCTGATGGTGGTGATGGGCAGCAAAACCCAGCTGGCACTCTTCCAGGACCTGCTCGGCAAGGCGGTGGTGGGCGTGGGCCAGATGCCCGCCTGAGCTGCGCCCAGCGCGGTCATACGATCGCCGCCGCAGTCGCCCGTTCGCCATGACCAGCGCCCCGCCCCCCGCCGCAGGCCGCGGCGCGGCCCCGATGGCGGGCCAGGTGGCCCTGGTGACGGGCGCCAGCCGCGGCATCGGCAGCGCCATCGCCCGGGAACTCGCCCTCTCGGGGGCCACCGTGGTGGTGAACTACGCCAGCTCCCCGGAGGCAGCCGCCGCCGTGGTGGGGGCGATTGAGGCGGAGGGGGGGCAGGCCTGGAGCCACCGCGCCAACGTCGCTGATGAAGGGGAGGTGGAGGGGATGGTGAAGGCGGTGCTGGAGCGGGAGGACCGCCTCGATGTGCTGGTCAATAACGCGGGGATCACCCGCGACGGTCTGCTGCTGCGCATGAAGACCGCGGACTGGCAGAGCGTGATCGACCTCAATCTCACCGGCTGTTTCCTCACCACCCGCGCCGTGGCCAAGGGGATGCTCAAGGCGCGCCGGGGTCGCATCATCAACATCACCTCCGTGGTGGGACTGATCGGCAACCCCGGCCAGGCCAACTACAGCGCCGCCAAGGCCGGTCTGATCGGCCTCACCCGCAGCAACGCCGCCGAATTCGCCAGCCGGGGGGTCACCGTGAATGCGGTGGCGCCCGGCTTCATCGAGAGCGACATGACCGCCAGCCTCGACAGCGAGCCGATCCTCAAGGCGATCCCCCTGGGCCGGATGGGGCATGCGGCGGAGGTGGCGGGCGCCGTGCGCTTCCTCGCCGCCGACCCCGCCGCCGCCTACATCACGGGCCAGGTGCTGCAGGTGGATGGCGGCATGGTGATGCGCTGAGACGCGGCCCGAGGGGCCCCTATCCAGGCGGCCTCTCCGGGTCCCCCGCCCCCAGGGGCTGGGCCAGGTCGTCCCGCATGCGACGGATCCGCTGAAGCAGCCGCAGGCGGCGGCTGCGGGCGGTAATGGTCAGAAACAACCGCACCGGCACGTAGACGAGGGCCATCACCAGCCCCAGGACGGTGACCGCCAGGAACACCATCCCGTTGGCGGAGGTGGCGGGGCCGAGGCCGCTGTCGGCGGCACCGGCCACGGCCCCCTCGATCGCGCTCTGCAGCAGGTCGTCCATGGGGCGAAGCTACCGGTCCGTCGCCTTTTCTGCCGCGCCACTGCGGTGGGCCCCGCTTACGGCAATCACCACCGGCACGGGTCGGGGGCCCAGCCGCTTGCGTGAGAGGCTTGAAATCCCGACGTTTTGCCGCCCGCCCGATGGCCAAGCTGATCCGGTTCGCCGACGATTCCCGCGATGCCCTGGAGCGGGGTGTCAATACCCTGGCCGAAGCGGTGCGGGTCACGATCGGACCGCGGGGCCGCAACGTGGTGCTTGAGAAGAAGTACGGCGCGCCCGACGTGGTCAATGACGGGGTGACGATCGCCAAGGAGATCGAACTGGAGGATCCGTTCGAGAACCTGGGGGCCAAGTTGATGCAGCAGGTCGCCTCCAAGACCAAGGACAGCGCCGGGGACGGCACCACCACCGCCACCGTGCTGGCCCAGGCGATGGTGCGCGAGGGCATGCGCAATGTCACCGCCGGGGCGAATCCCGTGGAGTTGCGCCGCGGCATGGAGAAGGCGGTGGCCCAGGTGGTGGTGGGCATCCGGGAGCAGGCCATCCCCGTCGCGGGCGATGCGATCCGCCAGGTGGCCAGCGTCAGCGCCGGCAACGACGAGGAGATCGGCCGCATGATCTCCGAGGCGATGGATCGGGTCAGCGCCGATGGGGTGATCACCGTGGAGGAATCCAAATCCCTGGCCACCGAACTGGAGGTGACCGAGGGAATGGCGTTCGACCGCGGCTACTCCTCCCCTTACTTCGTCACCGATCCGGAACGGCTGGAGGTGGTCTACGACAACCCTCTGCTGCTGATCACCGACCGTAAGATCGGTGCCGTGGCGGATCTGGTCCCCGTGCTGGAGGCGGTCAGCCGCAGCGGCCGGCCGCTGGTGATCCTGGCGGAGGAGGTGGAGGGCGAAGCGCTGGCCACCCTCGTGGTGAACAAAACCCGTGGCGTCCTGCAGGTGGCGGCCGTGCGGGCGCCGGGCTTCGGCGACCGCCGCAAGGCCATGCTGGAGGACATCGCCATCCTCACCGGCGCCCAGCTGATCTCCGAGGACCGGGCCATGGCGTTGGACAAGGTGGGCCTGGCGGATCTGGGGAGCGCCCACCGGATCACCATCCGCAAGGACGAGACCACGATCGTGGCGGATGATTCCCGAAAGGCCGCCGTCGGTGAGCGGGTGGCGGCGATCAAACGGGAGCTGGCCAACACCGATTCCGACTACGACCGGGAAAAGCTGAACG
>JBIIND010000273.1:0-3243 GCA_044337665.1 Cyanobium sp. | reverse complement strand
GCCAGGGCAAGGATGTCCTTGACCCGGAGATAGAGCCGCTGCTCACTGGCCCGGATGTCGCGAATCCGCTCCAGCAACTCATCGAAGTAATCCGGAAGGCCGGATGTCACCGGCTCCTTCAGCCGCTGGTCATCCATGGAGAAGCCCTTGACCAGGTATTCGCTCAGGCGCTCGTTCGCCCACTGGCGGAACTGAGTACCGCGTGGGCTGCGAACACGGAATCCAACAGCCAGAATCGCCTGCAGGCTGTAGTGGCTGATTTCACGGGTCACCTCACGTTTTCCCTCGATTCGAACTATCCGGAATTTCCGGATGGTTGAATCCTCGTCGAGCTCTTTGTCCTCATAGATATTGAGAAGATGCTCGTTAATCGTCTTGACATCTTTTTGATACAGCTCCGCAAGCTGTGCCTGCGTCAGCCAGGTGCTCTCGTCTTCAAACCGGCACTGGATTCGGGTTTTGCCATCCTCGGTCTGATACAGGATCAGATCCGAGGCTGGTGTTGGCTCCATGGCTCCGTTCATGCTGATTTGTGTCCAGAGCCATCCGCCAGAAGCAGCTGAAACTTGAGGCCCTGCTGCTCAAAGTGGCTGAAATCGCGATCGAGGCTCACCAGTAACACCCCCGCAGCCATCGCGAACGCCGCCAGATAGGCATCCATCCACCACTTCGGGGCGCTCTGCTCGATCCCGCCCAGCTGGCGCCATTGGCGATCCAGCTCGGGCGGCTCATCGATCACATCAACCTGCGGCAGAGCCAAGAACGCCTCCAGCGCCACCCAGGCATCGGCATTGGTGGCCTTCGCCACGCCGTAGGCCGCCGTGATCACCGGCGTGGAGGCCAGACGCAGAAAGCTCTGCTGGGTGGCCCGGCACCACAAGGCCGGTTCCTGGGCGCTTGCTTCATGCAGAACATGACGGGTGGCGCCATGGGCCGGGTGCGCCGCAAAGGCAGCGGCGAGCCAGACATTCACATCAAGAAGGCAGGCCGGCACGCTGGCGGTCCTCCTGCATCAGCGCCTCCTGTTCCAGTTGCAGCGCAGTCGCCAGATCGATGGGCGGACCGCTGAAGCCGGGATCGGGCCGAAACAGCGGCATGCCTGAGGCGTCCAGCTCCACCACCCGGGCAACGAGCTGCGGTGGAGCACCAGGCGAACCATGCAGACCCTGGCGGATGTACTCGGCCACCAGCTCCTTGATCGGGCGCCCCTGTTGCAGCGCCCGCTGCTTCACCTGCTGCATCAGGTGATCGGGGAGGTCGAGCGTCGTCTTCATGACCTGGCCTCGTCAACCATGAGCCCAGCTTACTGGTTTCCTGGGCTGGATTTTGCCAGCCTCGGTCTGATGCAGGGTCAGATCCGAGGCTGGTGTTGGCTCCATGGCCTCGTTCACGCCGAAAGCCCTCCGATCATTGCCAGGATCCGATCGGTCACCTGCTTGAGCTCAGCATCAATCACATCCAACGGCCTGGGCGGGGTGAACACATAGAAGTGCCGGTTGAAGGGGATCTCGTCGCCCACCTTGGCCTTGTCGTGGTCGATCCAGGCATCGGGTACGTGGGGCAGCACCTCGCGCTCGCCTGCAGGTCGAGCCAACCGGAATTTCCGGGTGCTTACACTCTCCTCAAGTACTTGTTCCTTGTAGATGTTCAGAAGGTGTTCGTTGATCATTTTCACGTCCTCCCAATGCTCAGGCACCTCCCCAAGCCACTCCACGCCGCTGTCCTTGTAGGCCGGGTAACGGGGGAAGCTCATGGTTGAGGGGCCCTCCACGAGCGGTGCTGCACCAGCAAAACATGGGCATCAAGACGAACCAGGGGTCTTGAGATGATCATGCTCGCTCACTCCAATACCCCGGCTCTCGATGGAGGTGCATCACGGCCAGAACGAAGATCTCGGATTCTTCTTCATTCAATGCATAGATCACCCCATAGGGAAAGCGATAAATCAAGCAGCGGCGGACTTTGCTATCGTCCATTAAAGGCCATAGGGTTGGATAAGCCTTGATCCGCTCAACTGCTGCAAAAATCTCAATGGCGAACTGATAACCCAGACTTGGCTGGTTGGCTTCGTAGTAGTCGATGGCCTGATTCGGCTCAGTCTGAGCGTCTGGGTGAAAGTTGGCAAGCATCACCTGAATCGATGCCAGATCTCATTAAAGACAACATCGGCAGCCACCGGCTTGACGCTACCCGTCTGGATATCCTGCAATCGTTTTGTGGCGAGACGGGTCCATTTCTGGTCGACTTCTGATGCTGTCTGATTGAGAGATCTCAGCACGCTGTCAGCAACTCGCGCGCGTTCCTCTACAGGTAGCGATTGGATTTCCAGAATCAAGTCGTCGGTTTTCATGGTTTTAGATCCTTGCCAATTCGCTGCCTGCATCTTAGCCCCTCTCCCAGGCACCGGCTCTTGGGATGGCGTTTTCTTGGCAGAACAGGGTGCTCGCCGGCGAGTACGCGGAATCCAGCTGCCAGAATCAGGGGCAAGCTGTAATGGTTGAGCTGCCGCTTGACCTGACGGGCTCCCTCCACTCGAACTTGTAAGTAAGACTTACAAGTTGCCGTCTCATCCAGTTCGTTCTCCTCGTAGATCGATCTGATGTGCTGGGTGATGTTTTGTGGAGTGGTCTGGAAGAGCTCCGCGATCTGTGCCTGCGTCAGCCAGATGCTCTCGTCTTCAAAACGGCACTGGATTCGGGTTTTGCCATCCTCGGTCTGATACAGGATCAGATCCGAGGCTGGTGTTGGCTCCATGGCCTCGCTCATGCCGACAGCCCTCCGATCATCTCCAGGATCCGATCCGTCACCTGCTTCAGCTCGGCATCAATCACCTCCAACGGCCTGGGGGGCGTGAACACATAGAAGTGCCGGTTGAAGGGGATCTCGTAGCCCACCCTGGTCTTGTCGTGATCGATCCAGGCATCGGGGACGTGCGGCAGCACCTCGCGCTCGAAGTAGGTCTGCACGTCCTCGGAGAGCGGCACGTTCTCGGTGTCGCGCAGGCTGCTGTCGGCCTGGGGTTGGCCCTTGGCCTTGCCGCGCTGGCCCAACACCACGTTGCCGGCTTCATCGCGCAGCGGGCGCTCCACCGTGATCGTGCGGTAGCCGAAGTCTTCGTTGCGGAAGATCCTGCTGATCGGCTTGCCGTCCTGCTCGGCTTCCTCGAAGTTGCCGAACAGCCGCGTGATCTCGTCGATGTGCTCGGGGCTCAGCTCCTTGCGTTTGCTGCCCAGGCTCTTGCGC
>JBIIND010000271.1:0-3251 GCA_044337665.1 Cyanobium sp. | reverse complement strand
GCGCTTTCAGCCCGTGGCAGGGCGGCAGCGATCGCCTCCAGGCAGGGCGGCGGGGGAGGCAGGTCGGTGGAGCCGAGCGAGAGATCAAGCAGGGGCGGAATGGGTTCCCCCCCCCCAGCCCGGGCATCGCGGCGGCGGCTGGCGTAGGCGAGTTTGCGCTGGTCGTTGCGGGCGAAGACGCCGCTGCCCAGCTGGGACACCCGATCAGAGATGGGCATCCAGGAACGCCTTGAGCTGGGGCTTGGCCATGGCGCCCTCGTGGCGGGCCACCTCCTGGCCGGCGCGGAAGAGCAGGAGGGTGGGCAGGCCCTGGATGCGGTAGGCGTCACGGGTGAGGGGGTTGCCATCCGCCTCCAGCTTCCCCACCACGAGCCGGTCGCCGTACTCGGCCGCCGCCCACTCCATCAGGGGGGCCATCAACCGGCAGGGACCGCACCACTCGGCCCACACATCCACCAGCACGAATCCCGGGATCTCAAGCACATCGCCCTCGAATCCGGCATCGGAGAGGGACAGCACGGGAGTGCCGGTGGAGCTGTCGGTGGCCATCCCCTGATCTCATGAAGTCAAGGCCCGATTGTATGGATCAGACCGGTGCCACCGCGCCGCTCAGAGCTTGTCGATCGACCGTTTGAGCTGCTCGAGTTCGGCGTCCACCTCCGCCACCTTCACCGGCTCCAGTTGGGGGGCCGGACCATTTTCCGCGGGCAGGGCGATCGGGGTGGGGCCACCCTCCAGGCGCATCTTCAGCGCCGCAAGCTCGTCGTCGACGTCGTTGCCGCCCTCAAGGGAGGCGAACTGGCTCTCCAGATCCGCGCCCGCCAACTCGGCCATCGCCTGGCTTTTGGCCTCCATCACCTGCACCTTCTCCTCCATCTGCTCGAAGGCGGCCATGGAGGTGTTGGTGCCCAGGTTGCTCACGGCGCTGTGCAACTGCTCCTGGGCCTTGGCGGCGCTCGCCCTGGCCTTGAGCATGTCCTTCTTGGTCTTGGCCTCGGCGATCTTGCCCTCAAGGGCCACCAGGCTCTTCTTGAGGGTGTCCACCTGCCCCGCCTGGCTGTTGAGCTGGTTGTTCAGCGCCGTGGCGGTGTCGGTGTAGGTCTTGCGGCGGGAGAGGGCCTCGCGGGCCAGATCCTCCTCCCCTTTCTTGAGGGCCAGCTCGGCCCGCTCATACCAGGTGCGGGCCTGGCTCTCGGCCTGCTCCGCCTGGTTCTGGATGCGCTTCTGGCTGGCGATCGCGGTGGCGACGGCCTGACGCAGCTTGATCAGGTCGGCCTGCATGTCGGCGACCGACTGATCCAGGATCTTGGCTGGATCCTCCGCCTTGCTCACCAGATCGTTGAGGTTGGCGCGCAGCAGGCGGCTGAGCCGATCGAAGAAGCCCATGGCGCGTGGATGGGAGGGCAGGCCGCACCCTAGCCGCCTCTTCAGCGCCTGCGCAGGTCGATGGCGGTAAGCCGCCAGGCCAGCTCCACCCCGGCGCTGCCGCTGCGCCAGCCCACCTGCTCCGCCAAGACTGAGAGCAGGGCGCCAGGGGGATCGCCCCGCAGGGCGAACAGCAGACGGGTGAACGCCTCCATCTCCTGCTCAGAGCGGAAGCGCCAGGGGCAGGGCCTCGCCGAGCAGGTCGCACCACGGCCCGGGGCCGAGGGTGCGGCGCAGCCGCGGGGGGATGGGCGGGGGAACGGTCAACGGCAGGCGGAGCCCTGCCCAGCATGACGGCGCCACCGCCGCCGGGCATCCCCCCTAGGGTCGGGGGATGGCCCAGCCCCGCCGCCCCCGTCCGCCCCGGGATCAGGTCCGCCGGATCGGCAACCTCTCGCTGCTGCTCCCCCCCCTGGCGCCGCCCGCCAGCCCGGTGGCCCGCTGCCTGGAGTCGCTGGAGCGGGATTGGCAGCGGGACGGCCATCTGGCGGCGCTGTGGCAGGCCTGGCCGCGAATCGCCGGGCCCCAGCTGGCCCCCCACTGCCGGCCGCTGCAGCTGCAGGCGGGTCTGCTGACGGTGGGGGCGCCGCCGGGACCGTGGCTGCAGGCTTTGCAGTACAACCGCCACCAGCTGCTGGGGGCCCTGCGCGGAGCGGGATTCCCGGTGCGCGACGTGCGTCTGCGGCAGGTCCACGGGACGCCGGCGGTGCCCCTGGCCAGCCAGGCCGAGGCGCAGGTGTGGGCGGCGCACCCCAGCCGCAGCGACGTGCACGGCATGGCGGACTGCCCGGCCTGCGGCCGCCCGGCGCCCACCGGCGAGATGGCGCGCTGGGGGCACTGCGGCTTCTGCCGGCGGGAGCGGCTTGCCTAGGGCTCCCCGGCCCGGCGGGGCCTCAGGTCTCCGGGCGGAGCCTCAGGTCTGGGCGAACAGGGCCCGCCAGGCGGCTTCCTGGGCCACCGCCCCGGCCGTGGCCTCCAGGGGGAAGGCCGGCAGGAAATCCTTATCGGCGGTGGGCACGTAGGGCCCCTGCTTGATCTCGAACATCACGGTGTCGGGCTCCAGGGCCACCAGGGTGTGAAAGGTGCCCTGCGCCAGCTCGATGCCCCGCAGCGGGCCGGCGGCATCCAGCCGCTCCCGCGCCAGCACCTGGCCCTGGTCGTCGAGCACCAGCAGGCCGATGGCCCCCTGCAGCACCAGAAAGCATTCGAAACCGGCGCCGGGATCGGGCCGGCAGTGGCGGTGGGGGCGCACGTAGGTGCCCGGCTGCAGCACGTTGAGGAAGCGCTGCACCAGGTCGGGTTCGGCGTGCAGGTTGTGGTTGCGGCGCAGGCGGGGGGCCTGGCGGGCCTCGGCGGCGACGGCGTCGAAGAGGGCCTGGTCGATGCGCTGGACCATGGGAAATCAGGGGGCGAGAACAGCCGGAGCGCCGCCTTCCCCGCTGAGCTCCGCGCAGCAGCGGGCAAACGCGGCGGCCGGATCGGCGGCGGCGTGGATCGGCCGGCCGATCACCAGGCGGGAGGCACCGGCGGCGATGGCCTCGGCCGGGCTCATCACCCGCCGCTGGTCGTCGCCGGCAGCGCCGGCCGGACGGATGCCGGGGGTGACGAGGGCGAAGGGCTGCGGGTGGGCGGACCGCAGGGCCGCCACCTCCAGGGGCGAGCAGACGGCTCCCCCCACCCCGGCGGCGGCCGCCAGGGCCGCCAGGCGGGCGACATGCACGGGCACCGACTCGGCGATCGCCAGCTCGGCGGCGAAGCGCTCCGGCGGCCAGCTGGTGAGCACGGTGACCGCCAGCAGGGTGGGGGCCTCCAGGCCGGCGGCGGCG
>JBIIND010000016.1:0-11980 GCA_044337665.1 Cyanobium sp. | reverse complement strand
AGCGCCGCCATGATCGGCTCCCGCATCGGGGAGGCCGTCGGCTTCGCCAAGGAGTGCGCCGTCCTCACCGTCACCGGCATCGGCGCCGTCCCCACCGGCTCACCCACCACCACCAACGATGGCAACGTGGCCATCACCAAGTGCGACGCTCAAGGAGCTGGCGGCACGGCGGTTGCCACCTGGGGCAATGCCCGGGCCGCCGGGGTCCGCTGCCTGGACCAAACGTCCGCCCTCGGCAACACCACCGCCACGATCACCGTCGACACCAGCGGCACCCTCACCTGCAAATTCAGTTGAGGGTGCCGCGAGCTGGCGGTACGCGGTTCAAGGGGGCACGGTGCCATCCGCGAGGGGAGCAGGCAGGTGCATCGTCGTGGCGATGCGCTGGGACGCTCCCCCGCCCCGCGGCAGGCTCTGCTCCAGCTCCAGGCGCAGCAGGCCCTCCTCCTGCGCTTCGACGGTGAGACCCTGGGGGCTGAGCCCATCCAGCAGCACCCGGTTGAGGGGATCGGCCCCGCTGGGCACACCGTGCAGATCGAAGGCCGGACCACAGCGCAGCAACACCTGGCCCCGCCAGATCGGCGAAGGGGGCGGCCCAACCGCGTAGGTGATCGGCCCGGTGTCGGTGTGGAGGTGCAGCACCGGACGTCGGCCGGCCATCGGACAGGCGGCCCCGTTCCCGGCGCTGTCGACTTCAACCCGCTCAGCGCGACGCAGATCGGCGCGGATCAGATCGAGGCTGCGCCGTTGCCAGAGGCGCTCCCGCGCCAGGCGGGCCAGACGCGCCCCCTGATCCCCCTCCGCCATCAGCAATCGCAGCATCACCCCCCAGAGCAGCAGCCCGAGGCAGGCGGCCAGCAGCAGCTCCAGGAGGCTGAACCCCGCTGCCCTTCGGCCACTCGGCCATGGGGAGCGCATCAGAGGGAGGAATCGGGACGACATTCGTTCTCCAGCCAGCGGCCCATTCGCACCACCCCCAGCGGCAGGGACACCACCACGCAACGCTGCAGGGCCGTTTCCGGGGCGCTCACCACCACCGTGCCCCCATCAAGCACCAGGCCGTTGGTGGTGAAGCGGACCGCGGCAGGGAGGTTGTGGCGCAGCTGCACGCCGGCCTCACTGCCGTCGCCGCCGAGGGGAAGGCGGACCCCGGAGCAGCCCGGCAGCGCTGCGCCCTGCGCTTCCCGCCAGCCCTCGCCATCCAGCTGCAGGGCGCAGGGTCGACCGCTGCGCTGGGCGGCGGCGCGGCCGAGCTCCAGCCCAAGCCCAACCCGCCGACTGGCGCTCTCCACCCGCTGCGCGGCCAGGGAACCACCGGCCACCCGCAGGGCCGGCAGGCCGAGCAGGGCCAGCAGCGCCGCCACCACCAGCAGCTCCGGAGACGAATGGCCGCCGCTCGGGGATCTCATGGCTCGGAACGTGCGGGCGGCACCTCGGCCGCGCACAAGCCGAACGCCGCAGGACTCCAGAGGCGCTGGCGCGGCTCCTCCAGCGCATCGGCGTCGACGCTCACCTCCAGCAGCTGGCCGTCCTCGAGGCTGCGGAGCTGCCGCCGCACCCCAGCGGGCAAGGGGTAGGCGTCGAGGTCGCTCTGCAGCGACCGCCCCTGCACCGCGCAGTCCCGGGAGGGGGCGCGCCCTCGGCTGAGGACCCGCAGCCGGGCCTCACTGGCCATCAGCTCCGCCTCCACCCGCTCCCGCAGGAGCTGTCGCCGCTCCTCGGCCAGGCTCACCCCCACCGCCATCCCCCACAGCTGCAGCGACCCCGTCAGACAACCGAGCAGCAGACAGGACGCCACCAGCACTTCCGAGAGGGTCATGGCAGCACCCCTCGCAGGCCGAGTTCCCGCAGCCCTTGCACCCGCAGCGGCTCGGGAAGCAGATCGAGGGCGAAGGCGGCCCGGGAGGCCGGGGCGTCCGCCGCGGAACGGGGCACCAGTTCCAGATGGACGCGGCTGGGGAGCGGTTCCGCGGCGGCGCCCGCCGGCACCCAGGCCAGCAGGCGATAGGTCTGGGTGCCGATCTCCCCCTCCCGCAGGGCCCGCTGCTGGGCGGCGTCGGCGCAGGAAACGCCAGCGTGCGGCCAGTGCTCAAGGGGCAGTGCCAGCAGACAGGGGTGCCGGCTCACCACCTGGGCCACGAGCCGGTGGGCCGCCGAGGCCAGACCATCCTCCAGATGGCGCTGGGCGAGGGCGGCGGCATTGCGCTGGCGGGACTGATGCAGGGCGCTCTGGGTGGCCAGGCTGGCGAGCAGCAGCACCATGGCGGCGGCCACCGCCAGGGGCAGGGCGAAGCCGGCGGCGGCGGTGCCCGTGCGGTGCCGGCGAAAATCCCAGGGGGGAGGAGGGGCCATGGCAGGTCGGGGAAGCGACCGGATCAGGATTCCCCGCAGCGGACAGGCCGCCGCCCGGGGGCGCCGATAATGGGGGAAATGCTGGGGCCCGCAAAGGCGCATGAGGCAAACCCGTCTGGCCGACGCGCAGGCCAAAGCGCATGATTTCGTGGAGAAGCACCAACTTCACTACTCCCTGCTGCAGTTGCGGCTGGTGGGCATCCTGCTGCTCCTCGTCCTGGGAACCCGGGCCATCGGCGTGCTGTTCAGCCTGAATGGGCCCGGAATCCAACAGATTTCAGCCGTCTCCGCCCTGAGTAACTGGCTTCCCCTGTTGCCCCTGGGTATCAGCCTCTACCTGCTGGGAGGCGGACGCCAGCGCCAGCCCCGAGAATTCGTCCCCACGGAAGTGCTGCACCGCTTCCTGGTTCCCCTGGCGCTGCTCTGCCTGCTGGTGCTGCCCGCGATCACCCTGAACGACGTGCTGCGGCTCCGAGGGGAGATCAACGCCGCGGAGCTCTCAGAGAGACGGTTGCTGCGCCAACACACGAATTGGATCCAGCAGGCAGACCGGGCACCCAGCCCCGAAGCCGTTGGCGCCGTCGCCCGGAGCCACGGGTTGACTTTGCCCGTGGCGCAGGGAGAACCGGTGGCTCTCACCCGTTGGCGGCTGGCCCGCACCTTGGAGATGAAACAGGCCAGTTTCCGCAGGAGCACTGCATTGCTGGCCCTCTCGCCCTATCAGCGGGAGTTGCTGAGCCTGCCGCGCATCGGTTCCACGGTGGCGATGCAATTCATCACCGGGATTGGCCTGTTGTTGCTCCATCGCCAGGGCAGCCGGGAAATCAAACGGCACGGGCTCACCATTTCGCTGTTTTTCCGGGCCGATCCGGAGGTTCAGAGGCGACGGCTCAGCTACTGATTGAGCCGGAGCACCGCCATGAAGGCTTCCTGCGGCACATCCACCTTGCCCATGGCCTTCATGCGCTTCTTGCCTTTGGCCTGCTTCTGCAGCAACTTTTTCTTACGGGAAATATCCCCGCCGTAGCACTTGGCAAGCACATCCTTGCGCATGGCACTGATGCTCTCGCTGGCGATCACCCGGCTACCGATGGCGGCTTGAATCGGGATTTTGAACTGTTGACGGGGGATCAATTCCTTCAGCTTCTCCACCAGCCCCTTGCCGACGTTGTACGCCTTATCGCGATGCACGATCGTGGTGAGGGGATCGGCGCGCTCACTGTTGATCAGCACGTCGAGACGCACCAACTCATTACGGCGATAGCCGATCAAGTGATACTCCATCGAGGCGTAGCCTTTGGTGCGGCTCTTGAGCTGATCAAAGAAGTCGGTCACCACCTCAGCCAATGGCATCTCATAGTGCAGCGTCAAGCGATCTGTAGTGATATATTTCATATCGACAAACTCGCCGCGGCGCTCCTGACAGAGCTCCATGAGAGCACCATTATAGGTATTTGGCGTATAAATTTCGAGCTTCACGTAGGGCTCTTCGATAGATTCACGTTTCTGCGGATCGGGCAGGGTGGCGGGATTGTCAACCATCAAAACACTGCCGTCCAGCATGTTGACGCGGTAGACAACGGATGGCGCCGTGACGATCAGGTCGAGGTCGTACTCGCGCTCCAGCCTTTCCTGCACGATCTCCATGTGCAGCAGACCCAGGAAGCCGCAGCGGAAGCCAAAACCCATGGCACTGCTGGTTTCAGGCTCGTACTTCAAGGCAGCATCGGAGAGGCGTAGCTTGTCGAGGGCGTCGCGCAGGTCGGGATACTGGTCCGCGTCGGTGGGGAAGAGTCCGCAAAACACCATCGGCTTGGCCTCGGTGTAGCCCGGCAGGGGATCGGGGGCCGGCGCGGCGGCCAGGGTGATCGTGTCGCCGACGCGGGCGTCGGCCACCGCCTTGATCGACGCGGCCAGGTAGCCCACCTCGCCTGCGTGAAGGCTCTCCACCTGCCGCTGGTCCGGGGCCATCACCCCCACCTCATCGAGCTCGTAGGTCTTGCCGCTGGCCATCAGCAACACCTTGTCGCGGCGGGAGATCGTGCCGCTGAGCACCCGGAAATACACAATCACGCCCCGGTAGGGGTCGTAGTAGGAATCGAAGATCAGCGCCCGCAGCGGCTCTTCCTGCCGGTCGGGGGGCGGCGGCACGCGGTCGATCACGGCCTGCAGGATCTCGCTCACGCCCAGGCCGGTCTTGGCGGAGCAGGCGATGGCGGTGCTGGTGTCCAGGCCGATGATCGCCTCGATCTCCTCGCGCACCCGCTCCGCATCGGCGCCAGGCAGATCGATCTTATTGAGAACGGGGATGATCTCCAGGTCGTTTTCCAGGGCCAGGTACACGTTGGCCAAGGTCTGGGCTTCCACCCCCTGGCTGGCATCCACCACCAGCAACGCCCCTTCACAGGCCTGAAGCGAGCGGCTCACCTCGTAGGAAAAGTCGACGTGGCCTGGCGTATCGATGAGGTTGAGGATGTAGCGCTGTCCATCGGCGGCGATGGTCTCCATGCGCGCCGCCTGCAGCTTGATCGTGATGCCCCGCTCCCGCTCCAGCTCCATGTTGTCCAGGAACTGCTCCTGCATGTCCCGGGCGGCGACGGTGCCGGTTTCCTGGAGCAGGCGATCGGCCAGGGTGGATTTGCCGTGGTCGATGTGGGCAATGATGCAGAAATTGCGGATGCGTGCGGCGGGAACGTCGGTCATGGGCGCGGCCCCGGGGGGCTGCAGGGCCTGGGGTGCGCCGATCCTAGGCAGCGTTCCTAAACTCAAGCCAGCCAAGTCCCCGCTCCCCCCCCCCCCGGGCCCAGGGCCCGGGGGGCCCCCCCCCCGCCCCCTCTCCCCATGACCCTGGAGACCCCCACCGATCCCCGCGCCCTCACCGTCGAGAACGTGGAGCGGGTGCTCGATGAGCTGCGTCCGTATCTGATGGCCGACGGCGGCAACGTCGAGATCGTCGAGATCGATGGGCCGGTGGTGAAGGTGAGGCTGCAGGGCGCTTGCGGCTCCTGCCCCAGCAGCACCATGACCCTGAAGATGGGCATTGAGCGCAAGCTGCGCGAATCGATCCCCGAGGTGACCGAGGTGGTTCAGGTCCTCTGAAGCATCGGCATGCCTCCCGGGCCCAGGGCCTTCCCCCGAGCAGCGGCACCAGGACTCGCCAGAATCAAAAGAAAATCCGAAGCTTTGACCAGCCAAGCGGGCCAGGCCAAGCCCCTTTCTTCGAATTGGCGAAGTCAAGACTTAAAATTGCCGAAGACGTTCCAGCTCCCTCCGCCCGAATTCCAGGGTGCGGGGCCCAGCTCAATCCCATGACCCTCCGTTTTCCCCAAGGCGCCCGCCGCCCCAGGCGGGCGGTCCCCCGTGTCGATGCCGGCACTCCCGGCTTCATCCTGCCCGTGATGCTCGTGGCGGGCCTGGTGGTGACCATCGGCGCCGTCACGCTCACCAGTCGGGCCCTCTCGCTCAAGCTCGGCTCGGGGCTGCAGGACCAGGCGCGCGAGGCCCGCGATGCGGCCGATTCGGGTTTTGAGGCGATTATCGCGGAATTGAACCGCCCGGAGAACCGTCTGCTGGCGTCCTCCAACGTGGCGATGCAGAACTGGAGCGCTGACGACACGAAACTCCGCAACCCCTGTTACCAGGAGGCGAGGGTTGCCCCCACGGGCGAGGCGATCAACGAGCTCAGCCGCGGACGCTGGCGCACGGTTCCGAACAACCCCAACCTGGAGTATCGAATCCGATCCGCTGAGGTAAAAAATGCAACCCGCGCGGCCCGGCTGCGCTCCAACCTTGTTCCCTCGGGCGGCGGGAATCCGACGAGCACCCCCAACGGCATCTATAACCCCAGTGATTTCGAGCTGGCTCCCGAGTCCGAGCAATTCAGCCGCCTGGAGCTGACCATCGAGGGTCGCAGCCTGCGCAACGGCGTAGCGGTGGCCACCTCCGTGATCACCCAGGAGTTGGGCGTGGCCCCGAAATGCTGTGGGGTTTCGCTGGGCGACAGCGGAACCGTGCCCAGCAATGCCTGCGCCAGCCGCTTCCCCCGCATTCTCGTCGGGCTCAACGGCAATGGGGTGATGGCGGCCAGCAACGGCTCCGAGCTGCGCGTCCAGGGGGCTGACACGGTCAGCACCACAACGGACAAGCCGGACAAGGTGCTGTGCGTGAACAGCAGTGGCAATTGCGGAGGCCTGATCAATGACTCCGTGAATGGCGTCCCGATTCAGACCATTAAACTCGCGCCACCAGATCCACCAACTTACCCAGAGATTGATAACCGTAACAACCTGGCCACTGGTACCGACGGCTACATCATCGCCTCCAATTCGATCGACAACACCGCCGACCTGAGTTCCGCAAACGCCACCCAAAGCCAGCCCTATCAGGATTATCTGCGGGTGAACTCCGCCGGTGTGGTAGAGCTCTGCAATGCCACGGATAACAATTCCACCGCATCAGGACCTTCCGGGCTTGGGGCTATCCCAAATACACCCGCAGCCTTTGTGGTGGGAAGCTGCGACAGTCGCATCGATAAGTTCTGCGCCCGTACAGGTAATAGCGCTGAAACCTACAGCTACCATTGCCGCATTGCCCGCCTCCATGTCAAAGACAGCAGCAACGCTGGAACCTGCGCCCCCCCCTCCAACCTGAGTCCTGGCCAACTTGATTCCTGTGAGTGGCAGCGCATCCAGAACAACACCTTCTTCATCGACAGCTCCCGGGGAAGGATCTTTCTGCATTTCAACCAGGCCTGGAGCAACGCCGCCAGCTGCGGCGCCCCAGAGGATGGACCCAGCTCGGAGGTGATCTGCACCCAGGCGGGCTATGACGACGGCCAGATCCAGCACCTCTATTGCAAAACACCCCCCGGCGACACCAGCCCATGCGGCACGCCAGCCGATCCGGACAACTCTCCCCGCGTCACCCTCTACAGCGATACCACCGTCAATCTGAAGATCGGCGACGACGGCTTCATCCGCGATCTCTTTGTGTACATGCCGAAAGGAACCCTCACCCTGGCCGAGGATCCCTTCAAAGCGGATAACGCCTACGGGGCCCCCAACTACCGCGGCGCCCTCTGGATCGATCAGCTGTACATGGGCACCAACTCCTCGATTAACAAGCAGACCCAGATCGCCGTGCCACCATTCTCCTCTTCCTTTACTGGGATTGGCAAACCCACGATCGATAATCCCTTCCGCCTGATGCCCTTCTATGAATGGATCGTGCGCGGCAGTGCCTACCGTTCGCTTTTCGGCAGCAGCTGAATCCTTACCCCCCTTACCCCCTCCCCCCGCGACGCCCAGCTTCGCCCCCGAGCCATGTCCCCCCTCGCCAGAGCCAGCCCGCACCGCCTCCGGCAACGGCAGCGCCCCCTCACCGGCTGGGGCTTCTCCCTCACCGAGGTGATGATCTCCGCCGCGGTGGGGGCCGTGATCCTCACCTCGGTGGCCGGTATGAACAATGTGAGCAACCGCACGATCCTGGATGCCGGTCAACAGGAATCTGTGGAAGCGGCTATCAATAGCGACCTCGATATGATCCGACAGAAGATGATCAGCTATACATGGTGCAGCGGCACAGGCACGATCGGGCCCGTCACCCCCGTAGGAACCAGCAACACTTGCTCCAAAAACCTGAGTGCCAAAGGAAGCAAGGAGTACTATTTCCCAAATATGGCCGCCACGCCAGCGGCCACGGCCATCGCCAATCGGGACGCGTTTTATGCGGCCTGCAATCAAACCAATACCACAGACAATTCCTTTCTCGCCCCCCTGATCACCAGCATCAACTCCCAGACCTTGGCGGGGACCAGCGGGCTGACACGCCAGGTGGCCATCAGTGACGGCAGTGCCAAGAAGCTGCTGATCACCTACAGCAGCAGCACGGTGCAGCGCAGCGTGCTGCTGACCCCCACCGTCGCCTCCTGGTGTCCATGAAGATGCGGCCACTCCCACGCAAGCAAAAGTACCGGGGCGGATTCAGCGTTCTGGAGATGGTGATAGCGACAGCGCTCTTCCTCGCCATCAGCGGCGCCGCTCTGATCATCACCCGCGAAGCCGTGGACCGGGAGGAGATCAACGCCCTGGCGCTGGGATTGGCCAGCTGGCTGGAAACCATTCAACGCGGTGCGCAGCGAACCACCGGCGGCTGCACCGTTACCTTCACCGGAGGCAGCTCCATGGCGCCCGGCAGCGAGCTGGCGAGGGTGGAGCCGAGCAACTGCACGAACGAAAGCAGCTTTCGCATCGGTGGGTTGCGCCCCGGCACCACCTTGAGGGCCACAATCAGCACCAATCCGGCGGTCGTGAATTTCACCCCGCGCGGCACCGTCACCCAAACCGAGGACACGACCATCACCCTGCTCCTCAACCAACGCAGAATCACCCGTTGCGTCCGCGTAAACCACACGGCCGGCATGATCACCATGGGCGCCAATAACAATGGCAATTTCTGCCCCGCGTTTGATGAATCCATTTAAGGAATGACTGGATCGCCATGAACAACAACCCCCTCCGGCACTTTCCCCTCCCCGCCCCCGGCAGCCGTGGTGGCATGGCGTTCACGATCCCCCAACTGCTCGTCTATACCGCCGCCAGCGGCATCCTGCTCGCGGCCACCACCACCACCCTGCTTTCCAACATCCGCACCAACAGCAACATGGAGCTCTACCAAAGAGCCGAGGAACGCTGGAGCCGCATCAGCTCCCTGATCCAGTTGGAAGCAAGCGAAGCGAATGCGGTGCTCTACAACCAGTCGGTTGCTTGTGGGGGCGTGTCCGGAGGTGCGGGCCCCAGGTCTCTCTTCTCTTTGCAGATACCCTACCTCAGGGAAGACAACATAACGGAAACATCCACACTGATTCACTACTACACAACAGGCTCCGGCACCACCGCCCGCATTAGACGCTGTGGCCGCCCCTACGTCCAGAACGGCAAACTAAGGACAGACGTCAACGTCGTTCCAACCGATGCCATCGTGGGCCTGAAATCTGAGATCAGCTTAGAGCCAAGTCTCGCCACCGCTGAATCGTTCGAATTCACAATGAAGTTCTATACTGCGGGAAACCAAAGTGTGTTCTCCCGCAAGAGCACTGCCACCGTCGGCGTCGAGCCGGTCTGCCCCGACAGCCCCCTTGCCTGCAGCCCCTGAAGCGCGGATCCGTCCCCAAAGCCTGGGGGGACGGGCGTGCCGCCAGCCTTTAGGCTTTCGATTTACGCCCACGGCCCCGTGCTCGACCAGCGCCTGCTGCGCGAGGATCCCGAACGGATCCGCCTCCAGCTGGCCCGCCGCGGCCTCAGCCCCGACCTCTCCTCCCTGCGGCAGCTCGCCCTGCGGCAACGGGATCTGGAAACCCGCCGCAGCGAGCTGCAGGCGGAGGGAAACCGCGTCGGCCGGGAGGTGGGCCAGCGCATCCGGGGCGGGGTCAACCCGGCCGATCCCGCCCTGCAGGAGCTGCGGGAGCTCGGCAACCGCACCAAACAGCAGGTGGCGGAACTGGAGCAGGAGGAGAAGTCGATCGAAGGCCGGCTGCGGGAGGAGCTCCTGGGCCTGCCCAACCTGCCCTCGCCCCACACGCCCGAGGGCCGCAGCGAAGCCGACAACGTCGAGGTGAAGCGCTGGGGGAATCCCCGGCCCAAAGGGGCGGACCTCGAGGAGCACTGGCAGATCGCCGAACGCCTCGGCCTGCTGGAGAGCGAGCGCTCCGTGCGCATCGCCCAGAGCCGCTTCGTCACCCTGATCGGCTCCGGTGCTCGCCTGGAGCGCGCCCTGATCGCCTTCATGCTCGACCTCCACGGTGGGCGGGGCTACCGGGAGATGCAGCCGCCGATCCTGGTGAACACCGCCAGCCTCACCGGCTCGGGCCAGCTGCCGAAATTCGCCGAGGAGAGCTTCCGCTGCGCCGACGACGACCTCTGGCTGACCCCCACCGCCGAGGTGCCCCTCACCTCCTTCCACCGCGACGAGGTGCTCCCCGCCGAGCTGCTGCCGCTGCGCTACGTCGCCCACACCCCCTGCTTCCGCCGCGAGGCGGGCTCCTACGGGCGCGACACGCGCGGTCTGATCCGCCTGCACCAATTCAATAAGGTGGAGCTGTACTGGTTCAGCCGTCCGGAAGACTCCGACAGCGCCCACGAGCAGCTCACCCGCGACGCCGAGGCGGTGCTGGAGGCCCTGGAGCTTCCCTACCGCCGCATCGAACTCTGCGGCGGCGACCTGGGCTTTTCCGCCGCCCGCACCTTCGATCTGGAGGTGTGGCTGCCGGGGGCCGGCTGCTACCGCGAAATCTCCAGCTGCAGCACCTGCGGCGACTTCCAGGCGCGGCGGGCCAACATCCGCTTCCGCCAGGAGAAGGGCACCGCCCTGGTGCACACCCTCAACGGCAGCGGGCTGGCGGTCGGGCGCACCATGGCCGCCCTGCTCGAAAACGGCCAGCAAAGCGACGGCAGCGTGCGCCTGCCCCCCGCCCTGGTGCCCTACTTCGGCGCGGAGCTGCTGGCCGCCAACTGAAGGGCCCTCCGCACCACCGCATCGCTCACCTGCGGCAGCGGTGCCCCCTGCCGCACCATCCCCAGACCCTCCTGCACCTCCTGAACGGCCGCCAGGGCGGTGGCGACCGCTCCCCCCTCCGCCAGCATCTCCCCCTGGCGCTCGAGCGGGAAATAGCCCAGATCGTCCTCGCTGCGGCGCACGCCGGTGGGACTCGTCTTCAGCAGTGCCGCCAGGGTGCCCACCGTCGCCTCCGGATCCCGCCGCGCCTTGGCATGGCTCCACTGCCAGGCGACCAGCAGTCGCGCCAAGGCCTGGCGGTTCTGCTCCAGAAAGACGGGATCCACCACCAACAGGTCGAGGATCTGGCCCGGGATCGCCGCGCTGTCGAAGGCGACCCGGCCGATGCCCAGCTGCAGCATCAGATCGCTGAACGGGGGGTAGGCGGTGGCGGCGTCGATGCGGCCGTTGTTCAGCGCCGACCCCAGCGCCGCTGACGGCATCGGCACCAAGCGCACCTGGGCGATGTCGAGCCCGACACTCTCCAACGCCCGGCTCGTGAGGAAGGGACCCAGGCTTGAGGGGGCGACCCCCACCCGCCGGCCGCGCAGATTGCCCAGATTGCTGATCGATTGGCGCACGATCAACTTGTCCGCCCCCCTCGATTCATCCAGGACCAGCACCACAACCGGGCAGCGATCCGGCCGGCGGCTGCAGAGCGCCACCACCTCCACCGTGGAGAGGGGCGCCATCCCGTAGTCCCCCCGCAGCCAGGCCTGCGCCATCCGCTGCGGATCGTCGTAGGGAACGATCCGCAGCTGGAGGCCGGCGGCCCGGTCCAACCCCTCCCGCTCCGCCAGCTGGAGATAGGCGGAGCCAACCCAGGGCGCCACGGGCACCGTGAGGCGGGGCAGGGCCCCTGGGCTGCAGGCGGCCAGGCCCGGGGCCAGCAGCGCGGCGGTGAGCCCGTCCAGGGCGTGCTTGCCCCGGCGCGGCGCCGTGGGGGAAACCCGCCCGGTTGGTTGCGGCTGGATCGGGGCCGACATCGCACTCCCCCTTCCTGGAAGGCTAGGGGCGGTGCCATTCCCGCCACAATGGACGCACTTTGAACGATGACCCGCATGGGGGTGCTCACCGC
>JBIIND010000419.1:0-3291 GCA_044337665.1 Cyanobium sp. | reverse complement strand
CCTGCTTGGCGGCAGCGGCAACGATCTGATCGACGCCAATAGCGGCGCTGACAGCATCGATGGCGGCAGCGGTGACGACACCATCACCGGTGACGCCGGAAACGACACCATTGATGGTGGCGATGGCGCCAATATCGCGATTTACACCGGCAGCCGTTCTCAATATTCCGTAGTAGGGGATGCCCTCGGGCTCACCCTCTACGACAACCGCGGCGGCGCACCCGATGGGGTGGATGTGGTGCGCAACGTGGGCGTGCTGCGGTTCAGCGATCAAGACGTGTCGGTGGAATCGGGTCTGAGCGGTGTGCTCCTAGAGGGCACACCCGGCGACGATCCGGGTCTGATCGGCACCATCCTCAATGACACCATCCGGGGCCTGGCCGGCAATGACGTTGTCTCAGGCCTGGCCGGTAATGACTTGCTGGAGGGTGGTGATGGCAACGACACCCTTCAGGGTGGCTCGGGCAACGACACGATCAACGGCGGCACAGGTCTGAATCGGGCGATCTTCTCGGGCAACCGCGCCGACTACAGCATCACCACCAGCGGTGGAACCCTCAACGGCACCACCGCGGTGGTGGATCTCCAGAGCGCCATCAATGGCAACGACGGCACCGACACGCTCACAGGCGTACGGCTGCTGCAGTTCCTCGATCAGCTCTATGCGATCAATACCCCGCCCCTGGCGGTGGCCGACAGCGCAACGACACCGGAAGACACCGCGGTCTCGATCAGCCTGGCCAGTCTGATTTCCAACGACAGCGACGCTGAAGGCGATCCCCTGAGCATCACCGGCTTCAGCGCCGTGACCAACGGAACCGCTTCCATCAGCGGCGGCAACCTTGTCTTCAGCCCAGCCGCGAATTTCAACGGCAACGGTGTGGTCACCTACACCCTCTCTGATGGCTTCACCACCTCAGCTGGCACCGTCTCCATCGCCGTGGGAGCTGTCAACGACGCCCCTTCCGGTGCGGACAGAACCCTCATCACACTGGAAGACTCTGCCTACTTTTTCCCGGCTTCGGTTTTTGGGTTTTCTGATTTGGCTGACGCCAGCGGTGCTGGTGGAGCCAACAGCTTGCAGAGCGTGCGCATCACCACTCTGCCTGGCACGGGTGTCCTGCGGTTTTCAGGGTCCCCCGTGAACGCTGGGCAGGAGATCATTGCTGCCAACCTCTCCGGCGATCTCACCTACACACCCCCTGACAACGCCAATGGGTCGGCGCTGACCTTCTTCACCTTCCAGGTGCGCGACAACGGCGGCACTGCCGACGGTGGCGTGGATCTGGATCCCACACCCAACGCCATCCGCTTTGATGTCACAGCCGTCAACGACGCGCCGGCCGGCACAGACGCCACAATCACCGCCGCTGAAAACAGCATCCATGCGTTCACTGCGGCGGATTTCGGCTTCACCGACCCGATCGATGCCGCCAGCGCCTCTGGGGCCAACACGCTGCTGAGCGTGGTCGTGACCACCCTGCCCGTGGCGGGCAGCCTGCGGCTTGGCGATGCCGCCATCACCGCTGGCCAGGAAATCGCCGCCGCCAGCCTCGGGTCCCTCACCTTCACGCCGACGCCCAACACCATCGGCATGGGCTATGCCTCCTTCAGCTTCCAGGTGCGCGACAACGGCGGCACGGCCAATGGCGCCGTGGATCTCGATCCCACGCCCAACACGATCAGCATCAATGTCACCCCGATCAACCAACCCCCGGCCGGCAGCGATCAAACCATCACCTCCTTGGAGGACGGCGTCTACACCTTCAGTGCCACCGATTTCGGTTTCACCGATCCCATCGACGCCTCCCGCCCCTCAGGCGCCAACAACCTGCTGAGCGTTGTCCTCACCACCCTGCCGGCGACAGGCAGCCTGAAACTCGCTGACGTTGCCGTCTCCGCCGCTCAAGAGATCGCTGCCGCCAATCTGTCCTCTCTCACCTACACCCCACCGGCCAACGCCAACGGCAGCGGCGTTGCCTCATTCAGCTTCCAGGTGCGCGACAACGGCGGCACCGCGGGCGGTGGCAATGATCTTGATGCCACACCCAACACCATCACCATCTCGCTCACGCCGGTGAGCGACGCCCCCGCCGGCACCGACAAGACCATCACCACCCTGGAAGACACCGCCTACAGCTTCACGGCGGCGGATTTTGGCTTCTCCGATCCAGCGGATGCCCCTGGCGCCGCCGGGGCCAACAGCCTGCAGAGCGTGATGCTCACCAGCCTGCCGGGCGCAGGCACTCTGCTGCTGAATAGCGCCACTGTTCTCGCTGGCCAGGATATCGCCGCCGCCAGCCTTGCTTCCCTCACTTACACCCCAGCGGCTAACGCCTACGGCAGCGCCATCGCCTCCTTCGCCTTCCAAGTGCGCGACAACGGCGGCACCAGCAATGGCGGCAGTGATCTTGATCCCACGCTCAACACGATCCGTTTTGATGTCACCCCGGTCAATGATCCACCCACCGCCTCCAACCTCTCGGCTGGAGAGCAATACAGCCCAGACACATCACTGAATCTGATTGACATTGGGGTCAGTGATGTTGATAGCCCTACGATCAGTGCCACCCTAACCCTCTCCAACCCGGCCGCTGGCAGCTTGACCACAGCCAGCGTCAATGGAGTCAGCTCCAGCTTCAGTGCTGGCGTCTGGAGTGCCAATGGCGCTATCGCGTCGGTGAACACGCTCTTGGCTGGGGTGTCGTTCGTGCCGGCTACGGGCTTCAGCGATTCCTTCACGATCGCCACCAGCATCAGCGATGGTGAAGCCCCTGCGATTACGGGCACGAAGCAGTTCACCAGCGTCCCGCCACTCAGCCCACCAACGGTGAATGCGCTGCTCACCAACGACACCACCCCGCTGCTCAGTGGCACTGCTTCGGTGTTGGCGGGACAGGGCTTCCAGGTGCAGCTTGGCAGCCAGGTTTACACCTTTGGCAAATCACCGGCCCTGCAGCTGATCGCCAACGACTGGACGCTCCAAATTCCTGCGGAGCAGGCCCTCCTCGACGGCACCTACAACGTGGTGGCCACGGTCTTCAACAGCAACAACCAGAGCCAGAGCGATATCACCACCAACGAGCTCAAGGTGGACACCCATGTTCCATCCGTGGCCCTGACCTCTGCAGCCTCCACCAAGGCCTATTGGCCCCTGATCAGCGGCACCACCGAGCCCGGCCTGCCGGTACAGATCAGCATCGGTGGCGCCACCTACCAGGTGCCGGCCGATGACACGGGCCTCTGGAGCCTCAACACCGAAACGGCCACGCCGACCTCCGGAAGCTTCAG
>JBIIND010000270.1:0-3293 GCA_044337665.1 Cyanobium sp. | reverse complement strand
GCCGATTGGATTTTGATCGTATCCGTGCCGGCACCGGCATTGAAGCTGTCCGTGCTCTGGGCCTGGTTGCTGGCGTTGAAGGTGACGGTTTCGTTGCTGCCATCTCCAACCCATGTGTCTTGCCCGGTTGTGGCGCTGGTGCTGGCCTGCTCCACCCGCAGCGCCATCCCCCCAATCGTGAGGATGGCGCTGTCGTCCTCCGCTTCGATCAGCGCCCGCTGCTCGGGGCTCAGGTTCACCCCGCTCAGTCGCGCCGCGAACAGCTGGCCCTCGTCGCCGGGGCTGTCCACGCCACCATTCAGCCGCTGATCCAGAGCATGTCCGTACTCCTCCCGCAGGGCGCGGGTGAGCAGGTTGAGGTCCAGCTGGCCGCTGTTGAGCAGCCCGCTGTTCACATAAATCCGCTCCGATCCGGTGTGGCCCACGGCGCCGCCGATCGCGGCCAGCAGGGCCTGTTGGTTCGCCGCGAAGGTGGACGCCTCGGTGCCGGCTCCGCCGAACACCTCGGCCAGCAGCGCCTCCCGGTCCGGGCGGCTCCACAGGGTCGCAAGCAGCTGGCTGGCACGGCTGAGGGCCTGCTCCCAAAGGGTTTGGGCGCTGGCGCTGAGCGCAGCCGCGCCGCTGTCGATCACCACGTACTGCTCGGGCGCTTCCGGGCTGCCGAGGAAGCTCACCACCAGCGCCTGGCTGGCCAGCACCGGTGCGCTGTTCAGCGCCATCACAGTGGAGGCGAATGCCGCCGCTGCCGGGCCCGCTGCGGCTGGATCGGAGCCGCCGTCGAGGGCTGCGTTCAGCGCCAGGCCGAAGGCCTCGAGCAGCAGGGCGCTGAGCTGCTCGCGGGAGGTGCCGTCGGCGAGGCGATCGGCGTTGAGGAAAAGCCGGGGAGCGCCGCTGGGATCCCCAGGGGCAACGCTGAAGGCCGCGCCGTTCAGCGCGGAGGCGCTGTGGATCCCCACCACCAGGCCCAGACCCGTGCTGCGGAGAAGGGGGAGGAGATCGGGGAGGTTGGCGGGGCGGTCGCTGCGGCCCAGCAGGGTGGTGATGCGCTGGCTGGCCAGCCGCAGAGCGATAGAAAGGTTGGCTCCCCCGGAGGAGGAGGGGCTGTCCGCCTGGGGGATCGCCAGCGAAAACTGGACAGCGGTGGAGAGACTGCTGCTGACCGCCATGGCTTTCTGGGTGAAAAACCCATGAGAGTTTCCTCAGCCTAACTGCCATTCCCACCTACTTTTCAGGAAAATCTCAGCAATTTGCCATGATTTTCTGGATAATTCTGTAAGTCACGACGAAGTTTCTGCGAAGTCTCCAGTGCTTTCCTGGCGATTCGCGATTTGGCGGCTGCCCCCGGCTTGGGCGGCTTTCACCCCTGGGGGAGCTGTCCGGGGGAGGCCGGTCGTGCCCGGCCGCTGCTGGCCCAGGCGCGCAGGGCCTCCAGTTGTTCCCGCGCCGTGCGGCTCAGGGGCACCACCTGGCTGGCGGCGGTGATCAGGTCGGCCTCCGCCAGCTCCCTCCCCTCGCCGAAGGCCAGGTGCATCGCCTCGATGACGGTCTGCTCCAGTTCGGCGCCGGAGAAGCCGGCGGTGCGATCCACCAGCACCTCCAGGGGGATCGCATGGGCGGGCCGGCGGCGGCGCAGCTGCAGGTCGAGGATGGAGCGCCGCTCCTCCCGGTCGGGGAGTTCCAGCAGGAAGATCTCGTCGAAGCGACCCTTGCGCAGCAGCTCCGCCGGCAGGCGCTCCACCGCGTTGGCCGTGGCGACCACAAACACCGCGCTGCTCTTCTCCGCCATCCAGGTCAGCAGGCTGGCCAACACCCGCTGGGTGGTGCCGCCATCGCTGCGGGAATCGCCGCCGAAGCCCTTATCGATCTCGTCGATCCACAGCACGCACGGCGCCATCGCCTCGGCCCGCTGGATCATCTCCCGCGTGCGCGCCTCGCTGGCCCCCACCAGGCCGGCGAACAGGCGCCCCACATCCAGGCGCAGCAGGGGCATCGACCAACTGTGGGCGATCGCCTTGGCGGTGAGCGATTTGCCCGTGCCCTGCGGCCCCACCAGCAGCACGCCGCGGGGCAGGGGCAGGCCATAGCGCTGGGCGTCCTCGCCGAAGGCCCGGTGGCGCTGCTCCAGCCAGTGCTTGAGCGCCTCCAGGCCGCCGATGTCCGCCGGGGTGGCCTCGGTGGGGCAGTACTCCAGCAGCTCGCTGCGGGCGATGGCCTGCCGCTTCTCCTCCAGCACCTCCGCCAGGTCGTCGAGCCCCAGCTCGCCCCGGCGCGCCAGGGCCCGGGCGGCCAGCTGGCGGACCCGCTGCTCGCTCAGGCCGTGGCAGGCGGCGGTCAGGGACGCCAGCACCGCCGGTGCCAGGGGCCGGCCGCTGGCCTCGGCGATCGAACGCAGCAGCGCACCGATCTCGGCGGCGTCGGGGAGGGGCAGCTCCAGCAGGGTGACACTGTCTTCCAGCTCCCGCGGCAGCTGCCAGTCGGGCGCGCTGATCACCAGCGTCTGGGGCACCCGCCGCAGGGAGGCGGCCATATTGCGCAGCCTCCGGCAGACCCCGGCGTCGTCGGCGTAGCGGTGGAAGTCCTTGAGCAGCAGGATCGCCCCCTGCTCCGCTGGCAGGGGCGTCAGGGCGTCGAGGGCGGCCATCGGATTGCGGGCGGCCTCCCCCTGGCGGTTTGGCGTGCCGCTGAGGCCGCCGACGAAATCCCAGCCCAACAGGGTGCGGCCCCCCAGCCGCGCCGCCGCCTGCTCCAGCAGCGTCTCCACCCGCTCCTCCTCCAGGCTGCGGATCCACAGGATCGGGGTGCGGGCCCGGATCAGCAGGTCCAGCTGGTCGGCCAGGGAGGGGGGGGCGGTCATGGCTCGGCGGGATGGGGGCGCCGCTCAGCTCGGCCGCAGGTTACGCAGGGCCGCCCAGCGGGGGTCGATGCCGGCCGGCGCATCCCCCCAGCTGGGCGGGCCCGGGCAGTCGACGCCGCAGCGGTTGACCAGCGGCAGGCGCAGGCTGAGCTGCTCGAAAAGCCAGCGCTCGGGATCGAAGCGGCCCTGGGGGTCGAGGCGATCGTCGAGGTCATCGCCCAGCACAAAGGCTTCAGGGCTGACCGCCCCCGAGGGGCCACCCGGGGGGGGCGCCCGGTGGAGACCCTCAGGGGCGAGATCCAGCAGTTCCTGAACCTCGGCGCGGAGGGGGTGGTTGTAGGGCTGCAGGCAGCGGTCGCAGCAGAGGGTCACGATCGTTTCCGCCTCCCCTTCCACTTCCAGCGCCTGCCCGTGGTGGAGGGCCCGGATCGTGCCCCGC
>JBIIND010000301.1:0-3016 GCA_044337665.1 Cyanobium sp. | reverse complement strand
CCCGCACATTCTGGGTGGAGCTCCAGACGCGCTACGGCAATAAGTACTACGTGCAGGATCACGGGGAGGATGGAGCGATCCTCGACTCCCTCCATGCCGTCAAGGGTTGCCTGCTGATCGGCGGCTGCCAGGTGGTGCCCGGTCTGCCCCGCGAGCAGTGGCTGCTCACCCTCTCCACCGCGATTCTGGGGGGTCTGGTGGTGGGTTTCGCCGCCTTCCCCCGCAAGGAGGGTCGCCGGGTGGAGTGGACCTGGGTGCTGCTGCTCTCCCCCCTCTGGCTGATCCTTTACGTCGCTCTCGGCCTGGGTCCGATCCTCACCCGCACCAGCGACTGGTTGCCGGTGGCTCGCAACACCCTCGCCTTCGTCGCCGCCGCCTTCGCCGCTTACTGGATTGCCGGGGTGACCGTGGGGCGGCGTCTCCCGCAGGGCGGCGGCGAGGCCTGAGCCGGAATGCCCTCCCCGCCAGCTCCCCCCTGGCTGGCCGAGCGTCTGCGCCAGGCAGGCGGCTCCGTGCCCTTCCAGTCCTATATGGACTGGGTGCTCCACGATCCTGTTCAGGGCGCCTACGGCAGCGGTCGCCTGCGCATCGGACCCCAGGGCGACTTCGCCACCGCCCCCTCCCTCGGTGGCGATTTCGCCGCCCTGCTGGCACCCCAGTGCGCCCAGTGGCTGGGCGAGCTGGGCGATGGGCCCCTGGCAGTGCTGGAGGCTGGCCCCGGCGAAGGCGACCTGGCGGCCGACCTGGCGGGTGAATTGGCCAGGGGCTGGCCGGAACTGACCAGCCGCACGGAACTGGTGCTGCTGGAGCCCAACCCCGGCATGGCGGAGCGGCAACGGCAGCGCCTGGCGGCAGCCCCCCTGGCCTGTCGCTGGAGCTCGTTCGCGGAGCTGGCGGCGTCCCCCGTCCGTGGGGTTCTCCTGGCCCATGAGGTGCTCGATGCCCTGGCGGTGGATCGGATCGTTTGCGATGGCCCGGCCTGGCGGCGCCAACGGGTTGCCCTGGGCGCGGAGGGGGAGCTTGTGCTGGCGGTGGGGGAGGCGCTGGAGACGGCCCTGTTGCCCGGGTTGGAGCGGCTCGGTCTCGTCCCCCCCGGCCCGCAGCGCCCCAGCGGCTGGAGCAGTGAACTCCATCCCGGACTGGGCCCATGGCTGGCCGCCGCCAGGGCGGCTCTGGCGCAGGGACAGCTGCTGGTGATCGATTACGCCCTGGAGGCGCACCGCTACTACCACCCCAGCCGCTCTTGCGGCACCTTGATGGCGTACCGCGACCAGCGGGCCTGCGACGATCCGCTCGTGGAACCTGGGGACTGGGACCTCACGGCCCATCTCTGTCTGGAGAGCCTGGCGGATGCGGCCCAGGCGGGGGGCTGGCAACCTCTGGGGGGGTGCCGTCAGGGCCAGGCCCTGTTGGCGCTGGGCCTGGCCCAGCGGCTGCATGGGTTGCAGGGCGGGGGCGCCCGAGAGCTGCCGCAACTGCTGCGCCGACGGGAGGCGCTGCTGCGGCTGGTCGACCCCCACGCCCTGGGCGATTTCCGCTGGCAGGCTTTCCATTGCGGTGCCCGTGCCGCGCCGTTGCCCCTCTTCCTGCGCGAACCCGAGGGGGCCTGAGGTTCAGGCCAGCCGCGCCAGGGCGCCAAGGATCGTGGCGGGCTCCACATCCGAGCGGATCTTCACCTGGCCGATGGCGGTGGGCAGCACGAAGCGCACCCGGCCATCCCGCACCTTCTTGTCCCCCTGCAGGCAGGCGAGCACGGCCTCCGGATCGAGATCCGGCCAGCGCAGGGGCAGACCGGCGGCGGCGATCAGCCCCCGCTGGCGCTCCTGCTCCCCGGCGCTCCAGAGCCCCATCGCCACCGCGACCTCGCCGGCGGCCAGCATCCCCAGCCCCACCGCCTCGCCATGCAGCCAACGCCCATAGCCGCTGAGGGTTTCGACGGCATGGCCGAGGGTGTGGCCATAGTTGAGGATCGCCCGCAGCCCGCCTTCGTGTTCGTCGGCGGCCACCACCCGGGCCTTGGCGGCGGCGGAGCGCTCCAGCAGGGTCTGGAGCAGGGCCGGGCCCACCGCACCGATGGAGGCCAGACCCTTGCCTGGATCCCGCCGGGCTGCCTCCTCCAGGTCCGCGAACAGCTCCGGGTCCCCGATCACGCCGTATTTGATCACCTCCGCCATGCCGGCCCGGAACTCCCGTTCCGGAAGGCTTGCCAGGGTGGTGGGATCGACCAGCACCAGCCGGGGCTGGTGAAAGGCGCCGATCAGGTTCTTGCCGCCGGGATGGTTCACCCCGGTCTTGCCTCCGATCGCCGCGTCCACCATCGCCAGCAGGGTGGTGGGCACCTGCACCACCGCTATGCCCCGCAGCCAGGTGGCTGCTGCGAAGCCGGCCATGTCCCCCACCACCCCGCCACCGAGGGCGACGATCAGTGAACCCCGCTCCAGCCGCCGTGCGAAAGCTTCGTCGTGGATGCGGGCCACGGTGGCGGGGGTCTTCTGCTCCTCCCCCGCCGCCACCACTAGGGAGCAGGCCGCCAGTCCCGCCCGCTCCAGGCTGGCGAGCGCCGCAGCGCCGTACAAAACCTGCACGTCCTGGTTGCTCACCACGAGCACCCGCGTTCCCTCCCGGAAGCCCAACGCGCGGATGTGCTCCCCCAGGGTTGCCAGGGCACCTTCTCCGATCTCGATCGCATAGGCCTTCTCCCCCAGCGCCACAGGGATCGTGTGACAGCGGCCTGCGCTCAGGGTCATCGGCTCAGGGTTCATGGGCCAACCACGTTACGGCGCCCTTTGATGCCACGGAGGTCAGGAGAGGGGACGCCTACCCCAGGGTTCAAGGTTGGCCGCAGCGGGGCGACTCACACGGTCACGTAGATGTCTCCGTAGACGAAATCGGCCATGGCTTCATAGCGGGCAGGAAAGCCGTCACAGAGCTCGCCAATGGTGATCCAGGCGCGATGACAGAATTTGGTGCTTTCCGCCGGTGCAAGATTTCCCCGTGTGTAGCCAAGCTGACGCAG
>JBIIND010000039.1:0-9057 GCA_044337665.1 Cyanobium sp. | reverse complement strand
AGGGTTTCGAGGCACAGTTTTGTCTGGGCGATATTGGCTTTGGTTAAATGGAATTCAAAGCTGAGGATGGCAGGCTTCCGCGTGAGACCACTCAGAACCTCAAGCTCCCATCCCTCCACATCAATCTTGCAGAAATCCGGCACACCAAAATGGGCAATCGCCAGGTCGAGGCTCAGTACAGGCACATGGTAAAGATGGGCGGGTGAGCCCCCCCAGTCGGGAACAAAGCCTGAAGACTCATGGGAAGAGCGCGCGTAGAAGCTGGCGATCGCGGCGTTTTTGCTCAGCGCCACCTGGATCAGGGTCCAATCCTTGTTATGCTGACAGCGGGAGAGCAGTTCGGGGATCACCTCAGGATTGGGCTCAAAGGCCACAACCCTCAGACCCGCCGCAAGAAGGGCTTCCGACTTTTCACCGATGTTGGCCCCCACATCAAAGGCCAGCCCACCAGCGGGTAGGAGATCGCGGTAAAAACAGACGTCATTATCAAAACTTTTTTGCCTGCCTGGGCGAAGCCGTCGTGAGAGCCAACGGGTGGGACGGTAAAAACCGAATTGAACGGAAAACCGCTTGATCTCGCTGAAAAAGTCCATGGCAGTATAAAAACCTCATCCAATTTACATGCTGAACGAGCAAAAGCGTTCTCAAGTTGGAGCCATGCTGGTTGGAGCAACGCCGCGGGTTGTTTCACTCCCCCCTCAGTCCCCTGAGCCCCCTCAGCCTGCGGGGTTCGCCCGGCGGGCAACAGCCCGCGGCCGGGCCCAGGCCGTGGGACTCCGTGCGCCTGACTGGTGGGCACTCCTGGCAATCCCCCTCCGTCGCGGATCTGGCGGCTCAGCGGAGCTGGCTGGCACGCCTTCTCAAGCGCCGATTGCAACGCCAGCAGGCAGCGGCACCCAGCAGGGGCAGGGGAGCCGGGACGGGACCGCCAGAAGGGGTATGGTTGTACGTAATCTTGCCGAAGTGACTATGCAGGCGCTTCCACTCACGTCTTGATAATTCATGAAACAGACGTTGCCAGGTCCGTAGCTGATTGAGTAGGTACTTGTTCCAGTAAATGCGGCCCAAATGAGTAGGTCATGCGATACTCTCGCTTGGGCTTGTGGAAAAGCATTTGTGCTGCTGGCTGGCGCGATGGCTACGGTGAGAGAACTATTGGGGCCACCACCTTGCCATCCGCCACTGCCATAACCTTTATAATTAATTGTGTCCACACAGTTCGTGCCGCCATAAGAGAAATTAAAATTGCCTGGATTTGCGGCAGTAGTCAGGGCCCCTGGCCAGAAGAAATTCATTGAATCGTGGCGGAATTGAGGATTCCTACTGGGATCGAAGGGCTGGGCTGTGAAACAAAGAGCCGATCCATTTTGGATCCTGGCCCGGCAGCAATCGGATCGCGGGCAAACGTCTTGCTGAAGTTTTTTCAACGGTGGCCGCGGAAGCCGGAGCCAACCAGCCAGGGGCGAGTGGAACAGCGTGTCGTGGCGGGCCCAGAGGCTGGATACGCGAGGGCTTCGACCGGATTAGAAGACCTAGGGCGTGAACCAAAAAAGTCAATAAAACACTTTTCTTCTTGGCACGCTTGTCCCCTGGCCCTTCCCATGGGTGGATTGGCAGGCGATCCCCGCGTCAATCTCCAGATCCATTCCCCAGCAGCGCCAGCAACGCCCCGCCGTAGCGCTCCAGCTTCGCGGCCCCCACGCCGCTCACCTGGCCCAGCTCCTCGAGATCCCTGGGTCGCCGGGCGGCGATCTCCACCAAGGTGCGGTCGTGGAACACCACATAGGGGGGAACGGCCTGCTCGCGGGCCTGCTGCAGTCGCCAGGCCTTCAACGCCGCCACCCGCTGCGGATCCACCCCCTCCGTCAGCCCGGCGCCCCCTCCCGCCGCTCCGGATCCCGCCGCCGTGCCCCCGCCCCGCTCCCGCCGCCGCTCCTTCCCCGGGGCGGGCAGCCGCAAGGCCAGGCCCGCCTCCCCCCGCAGCAGGGGTTTCACCAACCCCTCCTCCCCGAAGCGCAAGCCCCCCTTCGCCTCGCTGTCGCTCACCAGGTAACCCAGGGCGGTCAGCTGGCGGAACAGCGAGCGCCACTGACCCCGATCCAGCTCCCGGCCGATGCCGTACACGCTCAGATCCCCGTGGCCCCATTGGCGGATGCGGGCGGTGTCGCCCCCCAGCAGCACATCGATCACGTGGGCGGCGCCGAAGCGCTGTCCCGTGCGATACACCGCCGAGAGGGCCTTGCGGGCCGGCACCGTCAGATCCACGGTATTGTCGGGCTCCAGGCACAGATCGCAGTTGCCGCAGGGTTGCGCCAGCTCCTCGCCGAAGTGGCGCAGCAGCACCTGCCGGCGACAGCCCGGCGCCTCCACGAAGCCGATCAGGGCGTCGAGCTTGCCGTGCTCCACCCGCTTCTGCTCTTCCGCGGCGGCGGAATCCTCAATGAATCGGCGCAGCTGGGGCACATCCCCCTGCCCCTGCACCATCCAGGCCACCGCCGCCAGTCCGTCCCGCCCGGCCCGGCCCGTTTCCTGGTAGTAGGCCTCCAGGCTCTTGGGCAGATCCACATGGGCGACGAAGCGCACGTCCGGCTTGTCGATGCCCATGCCGAAGGCGATGGTGGCCACCACGATCACGCCGCTCTCCCGGCGGAAGCGCTCCAGCGCCTGCCGTCGCTCCTCCGCCTCCAGGCCGGCGTGGTAGGCCACCGCGTCGAACCCCGCCGCCCGCAGTTCCCGGGCGAAACCGTCCACCCGGCTGCGGGAGCGGGCGTAGACGATGCCGGCCTCCCCCCGCCGCTCCGCCAGGAATGCCAGCAGCTGGGCCCGCGCGTCGTCCTTGTCCCGCACCAGGTAGCGGATGTTGGGTCGGTCGAAACTGGCCAGAAATCGCCGGCCATCCCGCAGGGCCAGCCGATCGAGGATGTCCTCCTGGGTGCGGGGATCGGCGGTGGCGGTGAGGGCCAGCCGCGGCACCTCCGGAAAGCGCTCCGCCAGCACCCCCAGCTGCCGATACTCCGGCCGGAAGTCATGCCCCCACTGCGACACGCAATGGGCCTCGTCGATCGCGAACAGGCAGATCGGCAGTCCCTCCAGCCGCTCCAGATAGCCCGCCAGCAGCCGCTCGGGGGAGAGGTAGAGCAGATCCAGGGCCCCTGTCGCCAGCTCCCGTTCGAGGCGGCGCCCCTCCTCCGCCTCGATCGCCGAATGGAGGGCGGCCGCCCGCACCCCCGCCTGGCGCAGGCCCTCCACCTGGTCCTGCATCAGGGCGATCAGGGGCGAGATCACCACCGCCGTGCCCGGCAGGCACAGCGCAGGCACCTGATAGCAGAGCGACTTGCCGCCACCGGTGGGCATCAGCACCAGGCCGGAGCCGCCCGCCAGCACATGGGCCACGATCTCAGCCTGGGGGCCACGAAAATTCTCGTAGCCGAACACCTGCCGCAGCACCTGACGGGGTTCCATGGAAAAACGAATCGGGACACCGGGGGCTGACCCCAGACGGGCTCCCCCACAATGGCTCCATGCCACCAGCCGCCCACCCCCGCACCGCCTGGGCCTTTCTCAGCCCCGCCCTGGTTCTGCTCGCCATCTCGGTGCTCCTCCCCGCCGCCCTGGCCCTGCTGATCAGCTTCAGCAGCACCGGCCTGGATGTGAGCGAGCCACTCCGCTTCGTCGGTCTGGCCAACCTGCGGCGCCTGGCGGCCGACCCGATGTTCTTTCGGGTGGCGGGAACCACCGCCCTCTACCTGGTGGGCATCGTGCCGCCGATCGTGCTCGGATCCCTGGTGCTCGCGGTGCTGGTGAACCGCAGCCTGCCGGCCATCCACTGGTTCCGCGGCGCCCTGTACACCCCCTACCTCGTTTCGCTGGTGGTGGCGGCGATCGCCTTCCGTTGGCTCTACGCCGAGAACGGGCTGGTCAACGGCTGGCTCTCCGCCTGGTTGGGGGAGCGCTTCACCCCGATCGGCTTTCTCACCGATCCGCGCCTGGCCCTGCCCTCGGTGATGCTCGTCACCCTCTGGAAGGGCCTGGGCTATTTCATGGTGATCTTCCTGGCGGGGTTGCAGGGGATCCCCGCTGAGCTCTACGAGGCCGCCGCCCTCGACGGCAGCGAGGGCTGGCGGAGCCACTGCGATATCACCCTGCCCCTGATGCGCCCCTACGTGAGCCTGGTGGCGGTGATCTCGGCCATCGGCGCCACCAAGGTCTTTGAGGAGGTCTACCTGATGACCCAGGGCGGCCCGGCGGACGCCACCCGCACCATCGTCTATTACGTCTACGACCAGGCCTTCTCGGAGCTCGAGATCAGCTACGCCTGCACGGTTGGCCTGGCCCTGTTCCTCACCGTGCTGCTGCTCAGTCTGCTGCGCTGGCTGTTCGCGGGCGAGCGGGGGCTGCTCTGATCCCTCGCCGCGATGCCCCTGGGTCAGGGGCGGAGTGCGAAGGTGGACATCCGCCTGCGAGCGTGCCCGTCGTGGAGACGGACTCAGCCCCATCCCAACCCCTGCACAGCATCGGCATCGTCGGCGGCGGCCAGCTGGCCCTGATGCTGGCCGAAGCCGCCGCGGACCTCGGCCTTGAGCTGCACGTGCAGACCCCCGAGGCATCCGACCCCGCCGTACGGCTCGCCACCAGCGCCGTGCTCGCGCCCCTTGAGGATGGGCAGGGAACCCGGGAACTGGCCCGGCGCTGCGGTGCCATCAGCTTCGAGAACGAATGGCTGCCCCTCGATCCGCTCCAGCCCCTGGCGGACGACGGAATCCTCTTCCTGCCGGGGCTGCACGCGCTGCGACCGCTGGTGAGCAAGCGCGCCCAGCGCCAACTCCTGGCCGACCTCCACCTGCCCTCCCCCCAATGGTGCCCCCTGGCGGCGGCCCTGGCGCCGTCGCCCGCGCTTCCCCAGGACCAGGACCAGGACCAGGACCAGGGGGGCTGGGATCCTGCCGCCCCCTATCCCCCGCCCCTGCCCACGGCCCCCGGGCCAGCACCGTCAGCCGCCGGCGCAGCGCCACCGCGATTGCCGGAGGGCTTCCAGTTCCCGCTCATGGCCAAGGCCAGCCGGGGCGGCTACGACGGCCGGGGCACCCGCACGATCGCCGACCTTGAGGCCCTGCACGAGCTGCTCGAGTCGGTGGATGTGGGCGAGTGGATCCTGGAGGAACGGGTGCCCTTCGAGCGGGAACTGGCGCTCACCGCCTGCCGCGACCGGGAGGGCAACCTGGCCTGCTTTCCGCTGATGGAGACGCACCAGCACAATCACGTGTGCGACTGGGTGATCTACCCCGCGCCCGTCGATCATGCCGTGCGCGCCTTCGGCCGCAACGTGGCGGCCTCCGTGCTCACCGCCCTCGACTACGTCGGGGTGCTGACGGTGGAATTCTTCTGGGGGCCGCGGGGGCTGCAGGTGAACGAACTGGCGCCGCGCACCCACAATTCCGCCCATCTCACGATCGAGGCCTTCCGCCACAGCCAGTTCGAGCAGCAGCTGCGGGTGATTTCCGGCAGGCCCCTGGGCCTGATCCAGCCCCGCCTGGAGGGCGCCCTGATGGTCAATCTGCTCGGCCTGCGGGAGGGGGACGACGCGCATGGGCCCGAGCGAAGGGCGCTCGAGAAGCTCCCAGGCGCCCATCTGCACTGGTACGGCAAACGGGGCGGCGGCGTGGGACGCAAGCTCGGCCATCTCACCCTGGCGCTGGAGGGGTCCAGCCCAGCGGAGCGTGAACGGATGGGCCAGCGCCTGCTGGCGGAGGCGCGCGCCATCTGGCCCCTGCCGGTGGGCGAATCCAGGGGAAAAAGCCGTTAGGATCTGGTCGGACTCCTGTGTTGGTGACTGCCTTTCACAGTTTTCTGATCTGACTTCCTCTTCGACATGGGGGGTCTTCAGCGACGGCAACGTATACCGGCCTCACCGCCGGAAACGAAGCCCCGCCCCTGACCCCCCTCCTGGTACCTCCAGGTCGAACACTGGGGCAAGACGGCACAGGGGTCCACCCTCTTCTCCCGGATGGCCAGCCAGAGGCACCCCTCAGGCGGCCATCCACCGGCCCTCAGGCGGCCAGCTGGTCGAGGTGCTGCTGCAGTTGCTCCCGACTCCAGGTTGTGACCACAAACACCTCCTGGGCCGAGCCCCCACGGCGGGCCACCAGTTTGTAGCCGCCGAGGATGGGCGCCGATACCCGCAGCCGCAGGGAGGGGCTGCGCCCGCGCACGCGACTGATCACGGCCGGGGTGACGGTGTCGATGCCCTCGGCGGTCGCCAGATGGCGCAGCAGGGGGATCAGGCCCTCCAGGTAGGTGCTGTGGGTGATGACGACGCGCCCCATGGATCCCGACGGCCCTCAGGCCCGCTCCAACGGCGCCATTGTCAGCCCTTCCGCGCCCAGAAGCTGGTGGTACAGCTCCGCCTGCTCCTGGGGGCCGCTCCAGACCACCGCGGAACCCTCCCCATCGATGCGGTGGGCGAGTTCCCAGGCCCGGTCGGGGTTCATGGCGGGGATGTGGCGCACCAGGGCCTCCACGACGTGCTGGAAGGTGTTGACGTCGTCGTCCAGAACGATCACCCGGTAATTGGGGTAGGGCTGGCGCAGCTGGTCCCGTTCCTGGACCGGGGCGGGAGTTGTGACGACCATGACGCTTGCGCGGATGGGCGGGGCAAGCCTAGGTACCATGGGTGCCATTGAATCCTCCATCCCACCATGCTGATCACCTTTGGCTGGGCCGCCCTCGCCGCCATGTTCAGCTTTTCGATCGCCATGGTCGTCTGGGGTCGCAACGGTGACAACACCCTCGGGTACTGAGTTTTCCCTGAGCGCAAACACCATCCTGGCGGGGGTCGCCGGTGCCCTGTTGGTGTTCGTGAGCCTGGGGGTTCTTTACCTCTCCACCGTGGAATGGCGTGACAAACGGCGCCGAGCCGCCCAGGGAAAGCGCAACCGTTGACGCCTGAACCTTCCCTGGACCAGGCGGCCTGGGACGAGGCCGGTGATCTGCTCGTGCCCCCCCCCGAGGCCGATCTTGCCACCCCCTGGCTCCAGCGGCCCCAGGCCGAGCTCATCGATCGCCTTGCCGCCCTGCACGCCGAGGGGGCCCCGGTACAAGCCTTGCGAGGTCCGGCGCTGGCCCTGCTGCAGCGCTCCGGCCAGGAGACCCCCTCCGAGGTCGGGGCGCTGCGGGTGGCGGCCGACCGGCTCCGCGCCGCCCTGGCGGGTGAGACGGTCAGCTTCGTGGTGAACCGCAACCTCAACACCAGCAACCATTGCAGCCTGCACTGTGGCTTCTGCGCCTTCCGCCGCGACTCCGGCGAGGGTGGCGCTTACCGCCTCTCCCTCGGCGAGCTGCAGGGCCGTGCCGCCGAAGCCAGCCAGCTGGGGGCCACCGAACTCTGCCTGCAGGCCGCCCTGGATCCGGAGGCACGGATCGATGGCATCGCCCTAGCCTTTGCCGTCCATCTTCTGCGGGCCCTGCGGGAGGCGGCGCCTGGGCTTCACCTGCATGCCTTCTCGCCCCAGGAGCTGCTCTGGTTCGCCCAGAGCGATGGGGTCTCCCTCGACCACGTGCTGGAACACCTGCAGGCCGCTGGCCTGGGCTCGGTGCCGGGCACCGCGGCGGAGGTGCTGAGCGAGCGGGTGCGGCGGGTGATCTGCCCGGAGAAGCTCTCGGCCCGGGCCTGGGTGGCGGTGATCCGCCAGGTCCATGCCCACGGCCTGGCCAGTACCGCCACCTTGATGGCCGGCCATGTGGAGCGCCCCGCGGACCGGGTGGCCCATCTGCTCACCCTGCTGGCCCTGCAGCGACACGCCTCCGCTGCTGCGCAACCCGGCTTCTCAGAGTTCGTGCTGCTTCCCTTCGTTGGTGCCGCCGCCCCGGCGCCCCTGCGCGCCCGGGTCGGCCGCGACCAGCCCGACCGGGAGGACATGCTGCGCCTCACCGCCCAGGCGCGCCTGTTGCTCGGACCCGCCTTCCTGCATCACCAGCCCAGCTGGGTGAAGCTCACCCTGCCGGTGGCAACGGAGGCCCTGAACTGGGGCTGTGACGACCTTGGCGGCACCCTGATGGAGGAGCACATCACGACCATGGCCGGCGCCACCGGCGGCACGGCCCAGACCCCGGCAGCCCTGCGGGCTGCCGCCCGCTCCGTCGGCCGGCCGGTGCGCCAGCGCACCACGCTCTACGGTCAGCCCGATCGGGTCGTCGCATGAGCCGAACCTCCTTCACCCGCTGGCGTGTCGCGACACCCCGGCCCCCGCTTCCCCTCACCGCCGCCACGATCCTGCTGCTCCTGGCGCTGCCGATCGCCGGCCTGCTGCGCTGGCCCCGGCCCGAGGCCCAGGGGCTGGAGAAACTGCTCAGTGCCGCCACCCTGCTGCAGAGTTTTCCGCCGTCCCCCAACCGTCCCGTTCCAGCCCTCTGGCAGGAACGCCTTCCCGGTTCCCTGGCCACCTCCCTCTGGCGCAGCCAGCGGCGGCCCTGGTGGCAGTTCTGGGGCATTCACGCGGATGTGCCCCCCTACCTCGCGTTGCTGGCCACCGGTCCCCTCGGCGGCCCTCCCGCCAGCCTGCCCCCAAACGCCCTCCGCATCGACGACCTGGTGGTGCTGGCGCCGGATGCCCTCTCCCTGCGCCTGCTGCAGGATCGCCTCCTTCCCCGCCAGCGCCGCAGCCTCGGTCTGCAGGGCCGCTGCGCGGAACGGCTGCGGCGCGATCAGGCGGTCTTCTGGGATCCAGCGGCGCTGGCGGTGATCGTGGGTCCCCTGGCCCCCTTGCTGCAGGAATTCCAGGAGGGCTGCCTGGTGCTGGCCCTCGATCCGCTGGGTCTGCGCTGGCAGGGGGAAGCGGCTTCGGTGGAGGGCGTGCTGCTTCCCCTGCCCGCGGGCGCGCCGGCCGGGGATGTCCCCCTCCAGCCGCCTCTGCCGGCCGACCGACTGCTGGAGATCGAAGGGGATTCGCTGGCGCCGCTGCTGCGCGGCCTGCTGTCCCGCCAGCTGATCCGCGACCCCCTGGCCAGCATCTACGACCTCGACCCCAGGCGACTGGAACTTCTGCGCCGCAGCCCTTTCCG
>JBIIND010000410.1:0-3314 GCA_044337665.1 Cyanobium sp. | reverse complement strand
CTGGTTCACGGCGATCGCCCTGTTCGCGGCGGCCGGCCTGTCGATTGCCCTGCCGTTCGCCTCGGCCACCCTGCTCACGATTGCCGTAGGGGCGGCGGCAATCATCGCCGGCGTATCCCAGGTGCTGCGCCTCACCGGCGAAAGCGACGTGAAGGGCAAGGTCTTCCGCCTGCTCTCCGGCCTGCTCTACCTGGGCGGCGGCATCTGGGTGCTGGCCTTCCCGATCGAGAGCGAGGTGAGCCTTACCCTGTTTGTGGGCTTCCTGTTGGCCTTCGAAGGCGTGATGGAACTGGCTGCCGCCGCCACGAACAACGCCCCCGCCCGGGGCTTGGTGCTGCTCGACGGCATCATCACGGCGGTGCTGGGCGGCATGCTCATCGCCCAGTGGCCCAGCGACAGCCTCTGGGCGATCGGCCTGCTGTTCGGCATCGGCCTGGCCTTCTCGGCCGTGAACCTGATCACCGCCCCGAGCACCCCAGCAAACTAAGGCCGAGCTTCCTGCTTACTCGGCCGCTGCTGCCGAGTCGAGTCGGCGCGGATCAGCCACCCCGAGGCTGCGGCCCAGCTCGCCGGCGGTAGGCTGCAGCACTTCCACGCTGTTGGCCGAACCCATCGCCGGCGCCAGCTGCAGCTGATGTCCGCGGCGGCGCAGCAGCTCCAGGGTGTCGGGGCTGATCCCCTGCTCGTGGCTGATCTGGTCAAGCCAGAGCTGGCTGTGCACGCGCGGGCTGGCCACGGCGCCGGCCAGGTTGAGGCCATGCACCAGCCGGTCCAGCAGCACCTGGAGCACGGTGGTGATGATCCGGCTGCCACCCGGGGTTTCCAATCAATAGTTGTCACCCCCCGCTGGTGACACCTATTGATTGGAAACTGCTGCTCGAAGCCGACGCCCAGGCCAAGCAGCAGTTGCTGCTGGCCCAGGCGCGGGCGGAGGCGGCGAAGGAGTTCGCCGCGGCGATTGAGGCCAATCAGGCGGCGGCCGAAAGCCTGCGGCGGCGGCTGGCCCGCGACTGGATGGCGATGGGCCAGGAGATGGCCCGGGCCCAGGGCGGCAGCGTGCTGATGGTGGACCCCCAGAGCCCGGCCTCGCTGCTGGCGGCGCTGAAGGGGTTGCAGGAGAAGGGCTGAGTCGCCATTAGCCTGCCTTGGGATGACACGTTCGATGGATTATCTACCCCCCAGCCACCTCCTCGAAGTCCTGCAAAACATTGAGTACGAAGAGGCATTGCCCGATGGGGATCCCCGGTACGTGGATTCGCTTGAGGCGCGCGGTAGCGAAAAAACCTTTACGCGCTTAGCACGAAAGTTTGGCTGGGATCCAGTGAGCAATGCTTTTTTTGCGCCCCATGAAAAGCACGTCTTGTTCTTTGGCCACATCGGCATCGGCAAGACCACTGAATTGCGCCGGTATGCCGGCCTACTGAACGCCTCGAGACGCTTTTGTGTGGTTGAGGTGGATGTGTTGGCCAAGTTGGATCGCAACAACCTGCAGTACTCCGAAGTGCTGATGGCCATGGCGGAAACCTTGCTGGAAAGGCTCCAAGGCGACGGCGTTACCTTGGCTGCGGTGGCCCTGGAGCCCCTGCAACGTTGGTTCGGCAACTTGGTGGAGACGAAGACCACCACGAAGGAGCTCAGTGCTGAACTCAGAACGGTGGCCGAGGGGGGTGGCGGGATTCCTGGTTTGATCAAGCTGTTGGCCACGTTTACGGCTGCGTTCAAGACCGGGTCGAGCCAGAAGAGTGAATGGCAACGGGAAATTCGCAATGATTTCACCGCGCTGGCTCTGGCTTTTAATACCCTGATTCGCCAGGCTGAGGCGCAGCTGGCCCGGGAAGGCAGGGCCGAGCGGCTGCTGTTTCTGATCGATGGTACCGACAAGATGCGAGGCGAAGATACCCAGCAATTCTTCGTGCAGGATGCGGAGCAGTTGCTGGCCATCGAAACCCTGGTGATCTATACGGCGCCGCTGCATTTGAAGTATGACGGGCGTCTGGGCGGCAAGCTCGATGCCGACATTGTGTTGCCGATGATGAAGCTGCACGAGCGAGATGGCGGCACCTTTGAAGCCGGATGGAGAACGATGCGCAGCCTGCTGCTGTTGCGAGCCGACCGCCGTCTGTTTGCGAGCGATGCGGAGGTGGATCGCCTGGTGGAGTTCAGCGGCGGCCATCCCCGGGAGCTGTTGCGCCTGCTGAAACTCTGCTGTGAGGTGGCTGATGATCAGATTGATGCCGATGTGGTGGAAACTGCGATAAAAATATTGGCGGCCGACTACCGATGTTTTCTTGAGCCGGCTGATTACGTCTTGCTCAAGAGAATCGACAGAGACCCCGGCGACGGTGGAAACGACGAGAAAACGCAAAAGTTGTTGTACGGGCTGGCGTTGCTGCAGTACAACGACGGCAGCTGGCGCCGCAGCCATCCGGTGGTACGCACCCTGGAGGGCTACGCGGCGGCAGATGGCTGAGCCTGCATTCCTGCCGCCATGGTGAAGGCTGACTTCGCGATCGAGCAGGCGAGGCTGGCGGAAGCCCGCCAGCTACCGGGGCCATGCCACGACGATTTTCTTCGCCTCAGCCGCACCCTGATTCATGGCCCCCCGTTTCAGTGGCTGCTGGTGGAGGCGCCGGATGAGGGTGTGCGGCGGCAGGTGATGGACGCCCTCGACCGGGTGCTGCAGCGCGCGGGATTGCGCAGCGATCGGCTGCCGCTGAGCGACAAGATTGCGGATGTGCCGATGCTGGAAGCCCGGCTGGTGAACAACGCGCGCCAGGCGGCTGTGGTCCACGTGATCGGCCGCCCAGGCTGGTTTGACGCCGCCCGCTGGGAAGCCTTCAACACCCGACGTGAGCGCCTGGCGTCCGAGGCGCGGGCTCGGCTGGTGTTCTGGCTGGATGGGGAGGCGATCGCCCTGGCCTCCCGCAGCGCACCCGACCTGTGGGCCTGGCGGAGCGGTGTGTATGCGTTTCTGCCCGCAGCCGCCCTAGGAGCCCAGCCACTCCAGGGTATGGAGATGCCGTTACCAACCCTCTCTCCAAGCGGCCATGGGGCTGTGGACAGCCGCTCGATGGCCGAGCGCAGCCGGCGTGTGGCCGAGATCCGGGCCTGGCTGGCCCAGCACCCGGAAGCGCCCGATGAGCTGCGCGTCACGCCTGTCGATGAGCTGGGCAGGTTGCTGTTCGATCTGGGGGATTTCGATGAAGCCCTCACCCACTGGCGTGAGGTGGAGATCCCCCTCCATCGCCGGCTGGGGAATGCCAGGAGCGAGGCCATCACGATGGGGCAGATCGCGGCTGTGTTGCAAGCGCGAG
>JBIIND010000269.1:0-3318 GCA_044337665.1 Cyanobium sp. | reverse complement strand
CCAATTGCTTTGGCAGTTGAGCTACTGGCTGCCTGGCTGGCTGCTGGGTCCTCTGCTGCTGCTGCTGCTCGCCGCCCTGGGCCTGGCGGTCGCCCAGATCGGCTGGCCCTGGTTCCGGGCCTGGCGGCGGGGCGGGGTCTCCAGGGCCGCTGGCGCCCAGGCCCAACCCAGGCCCGCCAACCGCCAGGAGGCGGCACGGCGCAACCTTGAAGCGATCGACCGCACCCTGGAGAGGGTGCGGGATGCGGTGGAACGGGAAGCCCTCCGCCAGGAGCGGGCGCGGATGGAGGCCGAGCTGGAGCGGGGGGACCTGGTGATCGTCGTTTTTGGTTGCGGCTCCTCCGGCAAGACCTCCCTGATCCGGGCCCTGTTGCGGGAGCTGGTGGGGGAGGTGGGCGCGGCGATGGGCAGCACGCGCGAATCGAGTCGCTACCGGCTGCGGCTTCGGGGTCTGGAGCGGGCGGTGATCCTGGAGGACACCCCCGGCATTCTCGAAGCAGGCCAGGAGGGGCGGGAGCGGGAGCAGCTGGCCCGCCGACAGGCGGTGCGGGCCGACCTGCTGCTCCTCGTCGTCGATGGTGATCTCAGGGGCAGTGAGCAGGAGGTTTTCGAGGCCCTGGCGTCCCTCGGCAAACGGCTGCTGCTCGTGCTCAACAAATGTGATCTGCGCGGCGAGCAGGAGGAGCAGAGGCTGCTGGCCCTGCTGCGACGCCGTGGCACCGGCCGCATCGCACCGGAGGACGTGATCCCCGCCAGCGCATCCCCCCAGTCGGTACCGATGCCGGGGGGACGGCCGCTGCAGCCGGCGCCCGAGATCGACACGCTCCTCGAACGGATCGCCACGGTGCTGCGCCAGGACGGGGAGGAATTGATCGCCGACAACCTGCTGCTCCAGTGTCGGCGTCTGGGGGAGGCCAGCCGCGAGCTGCTCGACCGCCAACGCCGCCGCGACGCTGAGGCGATCGTCGACCGCTACGCCTGGATCGGCGCGGGGGTGCTGGCGGCCAGCCCCCTGCCCGGCCTCGACCTGCTGGGGGCCGCCGCCGTCAACGCCCAGATGGTGGTGGAGATCGGCCGGATCTACGGCGTGACCCTGAGCCGGGCCTCCGCCCAGGAACTGGCGGTGTCCGTGGGCCGCACCCTGGCCGGACTGGGATTGATCAAGGGGGGGGTGGCGCTGCTGGGCAGCGCCCTGAGCCTGAGCCTGCCCACGCTGCTGGTGAGCCGCGCCCTGCAGGCGGTGAGCGGCGCCTGGCTGACGCGGGTGGCGGGTCGCAGCTTCATCACCTACGTTCAGCAGAACCAGGACTGGGGGGATGGCGGGATGGCGGAGGTGCTGCAGCGGGAGTATGAGCTCAACCGCCGGGAGGGCGCCCTGCGCAGCTTTCTGGCCGCGGCTTTCAATCGGGTGGTGGAGCCCCTGCAGCGGACAGCGGAACCCCGGCTGCCGCCCCGACCGGGGCCGTGAGGGAGCCGGCGAGGGCCTCCGCTGGCGGCGGCTGCAGCGGTCCACGGCTGTCGAGGATCGTGACAAAGGCCAGGTAGAGCACCGCCACCAGGATCGAGAGGGCGCCGGTGACGAGCGCAACCCAGCGGGAGCGCCGATCGGGAGGGGTTGGGGTCATGGGGGGGGGAGGCTGGCGATCACGGTGGTGGCGAGCCGCTCCAGATCGCAGCGGCGGGTGTGGGGGTTGCCCAGCACCGCCTTGAGATGGCGACGGCCCCGGTGCAGGGGACGGGAGAGCATCAAGCCGGCGGCCAGGAGTTCGGAGCGGGTGCGCTCGCTCCACCGCTCCGCCTCTGCCGCGGCACCGGCGCTGGGGGTGAAGGCCAGCAGATGCAGGGGCCCCCCACGGAGGATGAGGGACCCACCGGAGGCGGGCTGCAGAAGCGCCTCCAGGGTGCGGCACCGCTCCAGGGCCCCCTCCAGAAGGGCGGAGATGCCCTCCAGACCGAGCTGACGCAATCCGAGCCAGAGCTTGAGGATCTCTGCCGGACGGGTGCCCTGCAGTCCTGTTTCCCCGCCATGGACCCCCTCGCCCGCCGGCTCCATGTAGGGCAGTCCTGTGGCAAAGGTGCGCGGCAGGGCAGCGGGATCCGCCAGCAGGAGCAGGGAGGACGTCTTGGGGATGCCGAGCAGCTTCTGGGGATTGACCGTGAGGGAATCGGCACGGCCGAGACCCTCCAGGGCGGAGAACCGCTGTCGGCCGAGGGCGAAGACCGCCCCGATCGCCCCATCCACGTGCAGCCACAGCCCGCGTCGGTGGCAGAGATCAGCCAGGGGGGCCAGGGGATCGACGGCGCCGCGCACGGTCGTGCCGGCGGTGGCCACGACGGCGATCACGGGCACACCGCGCCGGTCCAACTCCGCCAGCCGCTCCTCGACCCCCCCAACGGGGAGGCAACCGCAGTCGTCCACCGGCAGCCGGATCAGGGCCTGCGCGGGCAGCCCCATCACCATCACCGCCTTGTCGAGGGAAACGTGGGCATCGGCGCCGCAGAGCACCACGGCATCAGCCCGACCGGCGAGGCCCCGGGCCTGGCGGGCGGTGACCAGGGCCATCAGGTTGCTGAGGCTCCCGCCTGAGGCGGGCACCCCACCGGCCCCCTCCGGCAGGCCGATTCGGGCCGCGAGCCAGGCGCAGAGACTTCGCTCCAGCCGGCTGATGCCCGGGGAGAGCTCCTCGGCGAGGAGATTGTTGTTCAGGCCGGCGCAGACCATTTCCGCCGCGATGGCGGCCGTGAGGGGAGGGGGATCGAGATGGGCCAGGGCGCCCGGGTGGCTGGGGTTGTAGGCCCCCTCCATCACCAGCTGCAGATCGTTGAGCAACCGCTCGGGGGGGATGCCGCGCAACTCCGGCTCCGGCTCCGGCACCAGATGGATTCCGGGAAGCGGCGCGCCGGCTGCGGCGGCGCCGAGCCAACGGCTCAGACGGGAGGCGGCATCATGGAGAAAGGCCTCCAGGGCGGGGTCGGCGGCGAGGGGAGCACCGAAGGGATCGGCGAAGGCTTTGAGCTGGCCCCGATCCGGAACGGGAGGCTCGCGCGAGGAGGGGGGTGGCTCAGGGGTCGGCGAATCCGGCCGCCGGACAGGAAAGAGGCTGGCCAACGACGGCTCCGTGATGGGGGCATTCTGCCCGGCGACCGTGGCTTCCCTCCCGGGCAAGCGGCCGGCCGCTAAAAGGGGGAGCCTCTACACCGGCATGTCCCACAGCCTCCCCCCCGTTTCCGCCCATTGCGAGCTGTGGATGGATCGCCTGCTTCGCCATGCCGCCAGGGTGGGGGAGCTGGGCGAGGTTCCGGTGGCGGCGGTGGTGC
>JBIIND010000268.1:0-3323 GCA_044337665.1 Cyanobium sp. | reverse complement strand
TGTGACTTCATGGTTCCGTGATGGCCACGGTTCCGTGATGGGAAAGCTGCCGGGACAGCCCCGGTCCCGGGATGGTGAGGGTTGCTTCCCGGGCGGCAGCCGGGGCCCGTTCGAAAAGAGGGGAGAGGGGGCCACCGGCAGCCCGACCGCCAAGGGAAAACCCCGCTCGATCGGGTCCCGGCGGGACCGGCGAGCGGAGCAGACGCCAAGGTGGATCGCCAGAGGGCTAGAGGGCGATCTCGCCGGAGTCGCCGGTGCGGATGCGGATCGCCCGCTCGACGGGGGTCACGAAGATCTTGCCGTCGCCGATTTCACCGGTGCGTGCCGCTTCGAGAATGGCGCTGACCGCGGCATCCACCTTCTCGTCGGGCAGCACCACCACCACCTTCGATTTGGGCAGAAACTCCACCTTGAACTCCGTGCCGCGATAGCGCTCCACCTGGCCCTTCTGGCGACCGAAGCCGCGGGAATCGGTGACGGTCATGCCGACCACCTCCATGGCCACCAGGGCTTCCTTGACCGCGTCCACCCGGGCGGGGCGGACCATTGCCGTGATCATCTTCATGGGAATCGGGGCTCCAGTCGAGGGGTCAGTTGGTCATGGGGTCGTAGGCCTCTTCGCCATGGGCCACGTAGTCGAGGCCGCGTTCCTCCTGCTCCGGGGTGACCCGCAGGCTGATCACGGCCCCCAGGACCCAGAAGATGATCGCAGTGGCGATCCCCACGAAGACGTAGGTGAACAGGACGGCCTTGAGCTGGGTGAAGAAGAGCGCCACGTTGCCACCCGACTCAAGCACCTTGGCGGCGGCCGGGAAGTAGTCCGCCGGCACCAGGGCCTTGGAGGCGAAGATGCCCGTGAGCAGGGCGCCCACCGTGCCGCCGACCCCATGCACCATGAAGGTGTCCAGGGAGTCGTCGAACTGGATCGCCGCCTTGATCCGCACCGCCACCAGGCAGACAGCGGCGACGATGGCGCCGATGGCGATCGATGGCCCCATGTAGACGAAGCCCGCGCCCGGGGTGATGCCCACCAGGCCCGCCACCGCTCCGGTGGCGGCACCCACGGCGGTGGGCTTGCCGTCCTTGAACCACTCGATCAGGCACCAGGTGAGGAGCCCGGCGGAGGCGGAGGTGGTGGTGGTGAGAAACGGCAGACCCGCCGTCTTGGAGGCGAACATGCTGGCGCCGTTGAAGCCGAACCAGCCGAACCACAGCAGGCCGGCTCCGAGCAGGATGAACGGCACGTTGTGGGGCGGTCGCTTGTTGTTCGGCCAGGTGGTGCGGGGGCCGAGGATCGCGGCACCCACCAGGGCCGCCACGCCGGAGGCGATGTGGACGACCGTGCCACCGGCGAAGTCGATGGCCCCCATCATGCCCTCGGCGGCGCCGAGGTAACCGCCACCCCAGACCATCTTGGCCATGGGCGAGTAAACCAAAAGGCTCCAGATCAGACAGAACCAGAACCAGGCCTTGAAGCTGATCCGCTCCACCAGGGCACCGGAGATCAGGGCCGGGGTGATGATCGCGAACATGCCCTGGAACAGGGCGAAGCAGGTGGCGCTGATCGGGAAGCCGGGACCGAGGGGGGCATCCCCGAGCGGGCCGCCCACATTGTTGAGCCACATGGCGCCGAGGCCGCCGATGAAGGGGCTCTTGAAGCCGGTGTCAAAGGCGAGGCTGTAACCGATCACCACCCACAGCACACCGATGAGCCCCATCAGGAAGAAGCTCATCATCATGGTGTTCAGCACGTTCTTGGGGCGGGTGAAGCCGCCGTAGAAGAACGCCAGACCCGGGGTCATCAGCAGCACCAGGGCCGAGCCGAACAGCATCAGCATCGTGTCGGCCCCATCCGTGGGGGCGTTTTGCAGGGCGGCCCTGGCGGCACCGCCCATCAGGGGCACGAGGCCGGCGCCGGCCGCGAGGGCGAAGAAGGCGTACCGACGCAGGCCGGGCTCCCGGACGCCAGCCAGCACCCGGGTGCGGAGACGGTCGAAGGTCGTCGCGACGGATGGACCTCCGCCGGACGGGAAAGTCCTGGGCATGAGGGGGGAAACCTCGTCAATGTTCACCCCGACACCCTGTGACCTCGCCGACCACCTCCGTGTAGCAACGGCAACGAATCAGGAATCTTCACAGTCGTTGCGCAAAAAAATCGGGGGCCATCGGCCCCCGTAAACGCCTGGGCCCCGGATGCCCTGGGGGGGCCCCAAGGGCGGCCTGTTCAGCGGACCATCGGCGCAAAGTCGGGATAGGCCTCCATGCCGTGCTCGCCGATGTCGAGACCTTCGACCTCCTCCGCCTCGGTGACGCGGATGCCACCGGAGATGGATCCCAGGATCCACCAGAGCGTCAGGGAGGTGACGATGGCAAAGAGGGAGAAGGCGAGGAGGCCGACAATCTGGAATCCAAGCTGCGAGAAGCCATGGCCCGTGAGCAGACCCTTATCGGTGTTGAACAGGCCCACGGCCAGGGTGCCCCACATGCCGCAGGTGCCGTGCACCGAGAAGGCCCCCACCGGGTCATCAATCCTGAGGGAGTCGATGAAGCCCACCGACCACACCACCAGGGCGCCGGCGATGAAGCCCACCACCCAGGCGGCGGGCATCGAGAAGCCGTCACAACCCGCCGTCACCCCCACCAGGCCCGCGAGGATGCCATTGATGGTCATGGTGAGATCGGGTTTGCCGCCGGTGAGCTGGCTCACGACCGTGCCGGAGATGCCGCCAGCGGCCCCACCAAGGGTGGTGGTGACGGCGATGTAGGGAACTTCCGGGGCCATCGAAAGCCACGAGCCGGGGTTGAAGCCGTACCAGCCGATCCAGAGGATGAGGCAGCCGAGGGTGGCGATGGAGAGGTTGTGGCCCGGGATGGCCTGGGGCTTTCCCCCCATAAACTTGCCGATCCGGGGACCCAGCAGAATCGCGCCGGTGAGGCCGGACCAGGCACCAAAGGTGTGCACCACGCTTGAGCCGGCGAAATCGATGAAACCTAGTTTGTTGAGCCAGCCCTCACCCACGTTCCACTGCCAGGAGCCGGAAATGGGGTAAAGAATCCCAACCAGGACGAGGGAAAAAATTACAAATTCGTTGAATTTAATCCGTTCGGCAACAAGCCCGGAAACGATCGTGGCGGCAGTGCCGGCGAAGGCCGCCTGAAAGAGGAAGTCAACGCTGGGAACCAGTTTGCCCTCCCTTACCATCTCGGGGGTGACGGTGGGATCGAAGAAAATGCCGCCGAACTTGAGCCAGCCCGGAATCACCCAACTGGCGTTGTACATGATTTTGTAACCGATGAACCAATAGGCCGTTACCGCCAGTGCA
>JBIIND010000267.1:0-3324 GCA_044337665.1 Cyanobium sp. | reverse complement strand
CCAAGCTAGGGAGCTACGTCCATGGCCAACCCCAGCTCCGCAATTCTTTTCGAACCGCCGGCTCCGGTGCCGTTCGAGCGCGCCTGGAGCTGGCAGCGGCAGCTCCAGGCCCGGCTGCTCAACGACCCCTCGGCGCCGGAGGCGGTGCTGCTGCTGGAGCACGAACCCTGCTACACCCTCGGTCGCGGCGCCGACCCGGCCCACCTGCGCTTCGATCCGGCGGAACCACCCCTGCCGCTGTTCCGCATCGACCGCGGCGGCGAGGTGACCCATCACCTGCCTGGGCAGCTCGTTCTCTACCCCGTGATCGATCTGCGCCGCCGCGGCGCGGATCTGCACCGCTACCTGCGCAGCCTGGAGGATGTGGCCCTCGACGTGCTCAGCGCCCTCGGCCTGCGGGGGGAGCGCTGGCCCGGCCGCACCGGCGTCTGGCTGGAGGGCCGCAAACTCGCCGCGATCGGGGTGGGGGCGCGCCGCTGGATCTCCCTGCACGGCCTCGCCCTCAACATCGACTGCCCGCTGGCGGGATACGGCGCGATCGTGCCCTGCGGCATCGCCGACCGCCCGGTGGGCCGCCTGGCGGACTGGTGCCCCGGACTGGGGGTGGGGGCGGTGCGGCCCCTGCTGCGGCAGGCCTGCGCCGGGCGCCTCGGCCTGGCGCTGCGGCCGGCGGAACCGCCGGAATGGCTGGAGGGGTGGTAACCATTGGCCCAGACCACCCGCGCCGCCATGCCCACCGCCGAGATCCATTGGAGCGGAGACGATCGCGACCGTCAGGCGCTGGCCCTTCGCCAGGACTGGAGCGGCCTGAGCGCCCTGGAGCAGCTCTGGCCTGAGCTTGAGCGCCTGCACGGCGATCGGATCGCCCTCGACGCCCCCCACGCCAGGCCGCCCCAGCGACTGAGCTACCGCGAACTGCGCCAGGCGATCGAGCGGGCGGCGGCGGCCTTCGCCGGCCTGGGCCTGCGCCCCGGCGAGGTGGTGGCGCTTTTCGCGGAAAACAGCCCCCGCTGGCTGCAGGCGGACCAGGGGATCATGCGCGCCGGCGCCGTTGACGCGGTGCGGGGCGGGGCCGCGCCGGTGGAGGAGTTGCGCTACATCCTGAAGGATTCGGGGGCCGTCGCCCTGGTGCTGGAGTCGGCCGAGCTGTTCGATCGGCTGGAGCTGGCCCCCGAGGTGCTGGCGGGTCTGCGCTTCCTGCTGGTGCTGGAGGGCCCCGCGCCCCAGGTGGCCGGGCTCAGCTGCCTGGGTTGGGAGGAGCTGCAGCAGCTCGGTGCCGCCGCGGCGGCACCGCCGGCGGCGCCGGGGGATGGGGGAAGGGTGGCCACGCTCCTGTACACCTCCGGCACCACCGGCCAGCCCAAAGGGGTGCCGCTCACCCACGCCAACCTGCTGCACCAGGTGCGCAGCCTTGGGGTGGCGGTCGCCCCCAGCCCGGGCGATCGGGTGCTGAGCGTGCTGCCGATCTGGCATTCCTACGAGCGCAGCGCCGAGTACTTCCTGCTCTCCTGCGGCTGCAGCCAGACCTACACCACCCTCAAGCGCCTGCGGGGGGATCTGCAGGCGGTGCGGCCCCAGTACCTGATCAGCGTGCCCCGGCTCTGGGAGGCGCTGCAGGCCGGCTTCGAGGACGCCCTGGCCGCCATGCCCGCCCCCCGACAGCGGCTTCTGCGGACCGCGCTGGCGATCAGTGAGGCCTACCACCGCGCTCGGCGCACCGCCCTCGACCTCACCCTGCGGCCGGAACCCCCCGCCCGCCGCCTGGGTGCGCTGCTCGGCGCCAGCTGGCGCTGGCCCCTGCACCGGCTGGCTGCCGCCGTGCTCTGGCCAAAGGTGAGCACCCAGCTCTGTGGGGGCGCCCTGCGCACCGCGATCAGCGGTGGCGGCGCCCTGGCGCTTTACGTGGACAGCTTCTTCGAGGCGATCGGCATCGAGCTGCTGGTGGGTTACGGCCTCACCGAAACCAGCCCGGTGCTCACCTGCCGGCGCTCCTGGTGCAACCGGCGGGGGAGCGCCGGGCAGCCCGTGGCGGATACGGCGCTGCGCATCGTCGATCCGGAGACCCGTGCGCCGCGGCGGATCGGCGAGCGGGGCCTGGTGCTGGCCAGGGGGCCCCAGGTGATGGGGGGGTATCACGGCAAGCCGGAGGCCACCGCCAAGGTCCTCGACGGCGAGGGCTGGTTTGACACCGGCGACCTGGGCCTGCTGCTCGCCGATGGAACCCTCGTGCTCACGGGCCGGGCCAAGGACACGATCGTGCTCAGCAGTGGCGAGAACATCGAGCCGGGCCCCCTGGAGGACGCGCTGGCCGCCAGCCCGCTGGTGGAGCAGCTGATGGTGGTGGGGCAGGACCGCAAGCAGCTGGGCCTGCTGCTGGTGCCGCGCCCGGAGCCGCTGGCCGCCTTCGCCGCAGCCGCCGGCCTGCCCGCTCCGGGGGAGGGGGGGGACCTGGATGGCGCGGCGGCTGACCCTGCCCTGCTGCGCGCCCTCACCCGGGAGTTCAATCGGATCCTGGCCGCCCGGGCGGGATCCCGCCCGGACGAGCGCTTGGGGGGCGTGGCGCTGGTGGAGCCCTTCAGCCAGGAGAACGGCCTGCTCACCCAGACCCTCAAGCTCCGCCGCGACGGGATCCTGGCGCGGGATGGGGCCGCCATGGCCCGCCTTTACGGGGACGGTTGACCTGGGGGGCCACCGCTGACAGCCTGGGCGCTGCTCTCCCGGTTCCATGCCCGACAGCCTCACCATCAAGCGCACGATCACGGTTCGGGCCGTGGTCACCCCCCGCTGGAAGGAGGACGCCGAGCGGGAGCTCAGCAACGCCATCAGCAACCTCGACCAGCAGCTCGCCCAGCTGGAGCAGGAGGGCCAGCGGGTGATCGATGAGATCCGCCGCCAGAGCGCCAACCCCCTCGACCCCCGGGTGCAGGAACAGGTGGGGTCGGTCCAGCAGCAGGTGGGCGCCAAGCGGGCAGAGCTCGAGGAACAGAAACGCCAGGTGCTGGAGCAGCAGCGTCAGGTCCGCGAGCTGGAGATGGACCAGATCGTCGACCAGGGGCAGATCGAGAGCACCTGCGAGGTGCGGGTCGGTGACAACCTCGTCGAGAAGCTGCAGGTGGCCCTGCTGGTGCGCGACGGTGTGATCGAGGCGATCGAGGAGAGCTGAGCGTTTGCTCGGGCCTCGGTAGAGTCGAGCGGTCCGAGCGGCAGTTCAGCGTTGGCCACCCACGAAATCTTCATGCCCGCCCTCAGCTCCACGATGACGGAGGGCAAGATCGTGGAGTGGCTCAAGCAGCCGGGTGACCGGGTGGAGCGTGGTGAGTCGGT
>JBIIND010000386.1:0-3325 GCA_044337665.1 Cyanobium sp. | reverse complement strand
ATGCTGGTGGCGGCCTATCAGCACATCTCCACCGCCGGCTTCAACATCTACGTGCTCGAGCTGGTGCTCCTCTATCTCGGCGGCAGCCTCGCCCTGCTGTTCAACGGTCCCGGTCGCTTCTCCTTTGACGCCGGCATTGTGCCGGCGTTGCTCGACGACCTCAGTGATGCCAGCGCCTCGGTGCCTGTCTCCACGCAGGGTGCTGGCGAGCAGCGGGTTGTTCCAGTGACCGTGAAAACCAGCCCAGGGGGGTGAGCCATGCACGCATGGTTGGTGGCTTCCCCCCTGCCGATCGGCCAACGGAGTCGCAGCCTGGCTCGCCGAAGCCGACCGCGCGATGCAGCCCGCAACCCACGCTTCACATTTCTTCACACTAGGGTGGGTGAAAAGCGGACTCGCCCATGAACGACGTGCTGGCTGTGATCTATCTGGTCTGTTTTGCGGCGATTGCCGGTGGTGCCTTCGCTCTGATGAGCCAAAATCTGCGGCGCTCTGAAGCGACGCCTGTTCAATCTCTGCGCAGGCGTGGCATGCGCCACCCCGAGGCTCCACAGCCTGGCGAAAAACTGCTCTATGTCGACTTCAGCCGCGAGCGTCTGGAGCAGATGTATCAGGAATCACCTTGAATCTTTGGCTGCCATCGGAAGCCAAACAACAGCCAGCAGGATCAATGCAGTGATCTGATCAGCTTCAGCTTGATCGAGATCTTCTCTGATTGGAATAATAAAACTGTAGTTCTCTACTTGTGGTCCTGGCAATAAGATCTGGATGTGTGCCCAGTTTCTTTCAGCCGAGTGTCTCTCAGTCAGGACGCTCTAGGAGTTGATAGAAGAATCCCTTGCCCGGGCTGGTCTGGTGCACCACCGCACAGCGACTGGCGATCCGCCACAGCGCCTGAGGGATAGGGGTGGGGTCGTACCTCACCAGAAGCGGAAACCGTTGCCGCAGCAAGGCTGTGCCGCGCCAGGCGTTGTAGTGGGGGATGCTCGGGTTGACGTGGTGACACACATGGGTGGCCCCAATGCCGTGGTGAAGAAAGTTGAGCAAGGGTCCGTAGGGACGATCCACTGTCTGCAGGGCACCTTTCGCCCAGGTCCAATCACTCCTGCTGAAGTGGGGAATATCGAGGTCGGTGTGTTGCAGCCAGGTGTAAGCCACCAGCCAGGCGTTGATCACCAGATAAGGCAAGCCATACACGCACAGCACCCGTGCCGGCGACCACGCCATGGCTGCCAGCCCCAGGATCACCAGCATCGCCAGCACGCCCAGATTGGAGAGCCACATCAAGGAGCGGAAGGAATCGGGAAACAGCAAACGGCGACCGTTGCGAAATGGCTTCCCGAGCCAGAAGTGGGAGGTGGGCGAGCCGTAGTCGGATCCGCTTGCCACACCGAAAAGCAGATAGAGCGGCCAGCCCAGCAGCAGATGGTTCACCAGCGAGAGGCATCCGAACAGGGCGGGGCCCAGCCGGCGATTAACAGCCAGCACCAGCTGGCCGAAGGGTGAATCCGCCCGCGGCGGCACATGGGTTTCGCCCTCTTCCAGGTGGTTGCAGTGGGCGTGGTGCACCGCATGGCTGCGCTGCCAGGTGTAGTAAGGCACGAGCAACAGGCTGTGCAGGACAAACCCCACCAGGGCTTCCACGCGACGGTTGGGATGGAAGGCGTGATGGCCGCACTCATGGGCAATCACCCAACAGCCACAGGCCACGGTGCCGGTGACCACTCCATAGAGCAGCCAGAGGGGAGCAGCGCCAGGAACAAGCGGGATCTGGGTTCCCAGTCCGTAGGCCAGCAGCGAGAGGAGAAGGGAGCTGCCAAGACTGCGCCACGCCTTGCGGGGGTTGAGCTCAAGCAGTTCGGGCGGTAAGCAGGAGAGCAACTCAGACTTGCTCGGATAGGAGCTCGGGCAGGAGCTGGAAACGGTGGCCTGAGTAACGGTGAGGTTCGACAAGTTGGAGTCAGCTTAAGCACGGCACACCCCGGGAGACGCAGTGGACGGCGATAGGGCAGCAACGTCGGTAGAACCCTCAGAAGCCTGCGAGCAAGTGAGCATGCCAGTTCGCCCCTCTCGGTACCGGAGGCCTGAGCTGGATCGCCAGGTGCTCGGGGATTCACAGATGCATCGCGCCGGGTGGGGGTGCTGACCGGGATCGTGCCTCTGATCGGTCCCATGCGTTGCAGCCCTTGGTTTCAAGCTAGCCGGTGCACCGATCACAGCAACCGGCTGTCTAGCCAAACTGCTCCACCAGGCCTGTTTCCAACGGCGCCACGCCGATGGTGTGCCACAACGAGGGGGGCTCCGCTGGACCGTTGCCCTCGCAATGTGCAGGGCCCAGGAGATCGTCTGCGGGCATGGAGTCGAGCAGCTCCGCACCACCGATAGCGTGCGTCCAGATGTCGATACGCGTTTCAGGTGGACAGGAAAACAGCCATTCCTCAAAGGGAAAGATCACCTTCTCCTGGAAGAACGCATTCGCTCCAACACAGCGAAGAATCACCATTTGATTGCGGGCATTGCGGTAGTGATGGGTGCACATGATCGACCTTTCGCATTTCCCCCTGATCATCGCCGGGTGCCGCTGGTAGAAGTGGTCGCCCTTGACACCAGGCTGGCAAATGTCCCCTGATGGGGGTATCCCCATCGGATCACACCGCTAAAGTCCAAGATCGTTACCAGGGCTCAAGCGAGGCTTCGCGATGGCGAGTATTTCTGAACAGCTTCAGGCTTACGAAACATCCCTTGCAGAGGCCCAGGCCAAGGGCGATGGAGCGATCGCGCGCAAGCTGCAGCAGCAGATCCTCGACCTTCAGGCCTTTCAGCAGCGCCATCCCGATGAGGCTGTGGCACCATCACCCTTTGAGGTGTTCTGTGATCTCAACCCCTCAGACGTGAACTGCCGCGTCTACGACGACTGAGGACCTGCCTGTTGATCAATTCCTCGGATTGCCCCCAGATGGGGGGATCCCTGAGCCCGATTCTGCCTGAGGATTGATGCTATCTCAAGCACCGCAGTGATGAACGCCACGGCATCGGCTTCTGCGCTCACGATTGGCCAGCTGGAAGCGAGCTTTCCCCTGTATTGCAAGGCGTTGCGCATCCTGATCCGCGAGCAGAAGTCCCTGCAGCAGATCCAGAGGAGCGTCTGCTGGGATCGACTCAGCTGGCTCCATCACTGCCTGCCGCGCCAGTACAAGGACCCCCAACACCTCTACAGTCAGCTCAAGCGAGAGATCAGTGCATGAAGCGCGTTTTAGCGGTGATTCTCGGCGGCGGAGCCGGCACACGCCTGCAACCGCTCACCCTCACCCGCGCCAAGCCCGCC
>JBIIND010000265.1:0-3341 GCA_044337665.1 Cyanobium sp. | reverse complement strand
CTCATGGCAGCTCGTCGCGCAGGTGGTTGACCAGGTTGAGGTCCACCGGTGCGCCGCCCGGCTGGAGGGGCAACAGGGGCAGACCGTTGCGGCTGGCGGGCTCCCGCCCGGCTGCCGTTTCCGGGTGGGGCGCCACCAGGGCCTGGCGGGCCAGCACCCGCGCCGCCGCCAGCACGTGGTCGTCGAGGCTGAGGGTGGTGCGCATCTGATGTGGAACATCAAGCATCAGCAGATTAGGTGCATTGGCGCGTGAAACCGGCGGTAGCGTTTGCCCATGGCCGCCGCCCCTGCCACGCCTACGGCTCCGCTGTTCACGCCACCGGCGATCCCCTGGCTCGCCCCCCGGGCGCTGGAATCGGGGCTGGATCTGGGCCCGGGGCTGGAGGCCGAGCGCTGCGCAGCGGCCCTGGCGCGGCTGTGCGCCGAACCCGACGTGCAGGCGGTGGTGGCCTTCGGGTCGCGGGCGCGGGGGGAGGCGCGGCTGGATTCCGATCTTGATCTGGCGGTGATCGTGCGCCAGCCGCAGCTCAGTGGCGCGGACAAGATGGCCTGCTGGCAGCGCTTCTCCCAGGTGCTCGGGCCCCTGGGGGTGGGGGTGGACCTAGTGGTGGCCGGCGCCGCCGATGCCGCGCGGCTGAGCGGCTCCCGCTGGCATGTGTTCGGGGATGTGGCCCGAGAGGGGCGGGTGCTGCATGTCGCCGGCTGAGGATGCGGCCCTGCTGCTGGCGATCGTGCGCCGCCATCTGCGCACGCTGCGCATCGGCCTGGAGGCCGCCTACCCCGAAGAGGACTGGGGCTTCACCGCCCAACAGGCGGCGGAAAAACTGCTCAAGGCCTGGATCGTGCTGGCGGATCGGCGGCCGCCGCGGTTGCACGAGCTGAAGGATCTGGCGGCCCTGGCGGAGCAGCCGCTCGACCCGCGGCTGGCGGCGCTGCAGGTGTTCGCGGTGGAGGCGCGCTACGAGGAGGGGCCGTTTCCTCTGCCGGCGGCGCGGGCGGAGTTGCTGGCGTTGCTGGAGGCCGAATTGGGGCGGTGTGAGCAGGCGGTGCTGGCGATGGGCTGAGTCGGCAGCTTGAGATGCAAGGAAATGCCCGCTCAGGCCTTTGGCTTGCGAGTCCTGGCTTCCTCGCAGCCGACTTGGCCTGATCAGGACGCTGCTCCGGTGCGATGACCATCGCCCTATCCGCAGCCTCACCGGCTTCCGCCTCGCCGATGGCCCATTGCTCAGAGCCGCGGCTTTCCGGCCTTTTGCCCTGAGCTGATGCTCGTGCCGGCGAGCGCCTGGGAGGCTGGCCCACGGGTTGCCGAGGCCCTGCTCCGCGATATGGAAACGGCATGCAGGCCTTGACCGTGCCCGTCTCGTCAGCCATCACCAGGCTGCGGGTCGCCCCGATTGAGGCAGAGAACACACGCGCTGCATGTTCGCTGGAAGGCAACAGAGGAGGGCCACGCCGCCGCTGAAGAATCTACGGGGCCAAGGGCGGCTTGGCAGCGATAAAAAATAGCCGCTGTCCACGCCTCGATCAAGGGCGTGAGACAACGGCAGGATGGGGAGCATGGATCGGATCAGGACGCGACAGATTTGAGCGCCTGGAACCGATAGCGCTTCCTGAGTCTGCGGCTGCAGCGCAGTGCCGCAAGGGCTCCCAGGATCGGAACGGGCCCTGGGACCGCCGCCTTGTAGGTGATCACACCATTGCTGCCATCATCCAAGGATTCGACATTTGAAAAGCCAAAGAAAGCGGAGGCAAACCCTGGAATAATTGCATTATTGCCGGGATCGCTAAGGGCCAAGTCAAAGCCATGGCCATCGTTTGCTCCCGGCTGACCGCCATAGGTTCCTGCGTAATCGGGATAGGCACTTGGCGGTACGGATCGAAACAGCATGCCGGTATTGTCAGCAACGATCTCCCCATTGGCAACGCTGAAGCCGGTGGTGTAAGTGTTCCAATAGTAATACTCCCGCTCACCCTGACCACTCGGAGACTTGGTGACGAAAACGGTTGCGGGTATCTGATTGGTGGTGTTGTCAACGAGTCCAGTTAAATATCCTTCCACTCCTCGGAAGGAGAAGGTGAAGTCCAGGGCCGCAGCAGGCTGGGCCGCACCAAGAACCGACGAGGTGAAAATCGCGGCAATGAAGGCATGTTGTCGGGTGTTGTTGGTCGACATGGCTGGTTTTAAGTAAATGTGGGACCGGCAATTGTCTGATTGCCTGAGCGTATTCTCTGGTTGTCTGGGTTAAGGCGAAGTCATCCGTCTTAACGACGGTTGCCCAGTCCTGAACGCTCTCCTTCCAGCTTGCTGATCGCCCGTTGTCATTCAGATGACAGAGAAGCCATCCCGGCCTCTTGGAAAGGGGCCATTCCCCCTGCCGGCTCCGCGGGCGGAGTTCCTGGCTTTGCTGGAGGCGGAGTTGGGACGCTGTGAGCGAGAGGTGGCGGCGATGGGCTGAGGCGGCCGCTTGAGATTGCAAGGAAGCACCCTTTAGCCTGAACAGGACGCTGCCTCGGTGCGCTGACCATCGCCCCACCCGCTGGCCCACCGGCGCCGGCCTCAGCCTTGGCCCCGGCCGCAGGTCTGGCGCCGCTGCTGCTGCCGCCAGACCTGCGGCTGACGCCCGAGCAGTTCCTGCTGGTGTGTGAGGCGAATCCGGAGGCCGCCGCAATTCACGCCTGCTCACCCGGTTGCAGGCCTGGGCGGATCGCCGAGGCGGCTGGGAGGTGTTCGACAGCTCCAGTGGCTTCCGCCTCGCCGATGGCTCGGTGCTCAGCCCCGATGCGGCGGTGTTGAGCACCGAGCGTTGGCAGGCGCTCAGCCAGGAGCAGCGCCGCGGCTTTCCGCCCCTTTGCCCCGAGCTGGTGATCGAGCTGGCCAGCGCCTCGGTAATAACCACTCGCCCATGGCTTTGCTGAGCACGGCCCACCAACATTTCGATCTTCACCGCAAATGTCAAATTTGTATGGAGAACTATCAGGGTCTCCCTTGTACAGAACTTGCTCATAGGGTTCATAGATCACCTCGAGCAGGCTCCACCTAGACCCGATTGGCCTGGAGAGGCTGAACATGTAGCCTCTTGATTACGCATAAAGCTCCGCGGCCCTTAGAGCCCGCTCCGGGCAAGGCTTGCAAACGCAGACCGCATTGGCGATCCGTTCTGTCATTGCTGACAGCTTAAAGCGCCTATTAAACAGAAAGCAGAAGCCTCCCAGATAGCGCTTGGCGTATTTTCCAAAATCAAAGGCATGGAAAGTACCGCTGAAGCTGGTTTTCAGATTGCCCAGCAGAATGTTGATCCAGCGAAACTCGGGGAGATCATTGGGATGGCGCCCACCGGTTA
>JBIIND010000264.1:0-3342 GCA_044337665.1 Cyanobium sp. | reverse complement strand
CCAACCTCTCCGGCCTGCCCTTCGGTTTTTACGTGCCGCTGGCGGTGCTGGCGGTCGGAGCGGGCAGTTACGGCGGATCGCTCGCGCTCGGACGTCAGCGAATCCTCGGCAGCGTGCTCGGCGCGGTGCTGCTGGTGGTGGGCTACCTGGGGCTCGCCAACCTGCCGATGCCCCTGGGCCTGGCCATCACCCTGGCCGCCCTGCGGCTGCTGGGGGGAATCCTGGGGCTGGAGGCGGGTTACAAAGTTGGGGGCTTCATCATCGTGATGGGCTGGTTGGCCCATGCGGATCAGCTGGACCGCTGGATCGCCCTGCGCCTGGCATGGACCTGTTTCGGAGTCATTCTGGCGTTGCTGAGCCTGCGGCTGTTCTGGCCCAGCCGCAGCCTGGTTCAGGCCTTTGCCGACACCGGGGCGCTGGTGGCGGATCTGCAGCAGCTGTACGGCGCGCTGGCGGATCGGGTCGACCCGCTCACCGCCGCGGTCCCGCCCGCCGATGGCACATCCGCTGACCGCCTGGACGCCAGCCGTTATCAGGCCCTGTGCGCTCGCCTGCAGGCCCTGCGCCGCCTCCTTCCAAGCCTGGAGGAAGAAGTGGGGGGCACCCCCCGGCGCCATCCGGTCTACCGGCTGATCCAGGCCTTCGACCAAGCCGCCACGCGGCTGGTCGACGCCGCTGGGGAGATGGCCCGTCGCCCGCCGCCGCTGGGCGATGCGGCGCTTGTGGAACAGCTGAACCGTCTCGAGGCCGACCTGCTGCGCAGCCTGGCGAACCGTATGGGGCGCTGGCACCTGATCCTCTCCCGGAGCCAGGGAGGGGTGCCGCCTCCCCCGGCCGATCCCCTGGTTCCCCCCGACAGCTGGCATGGCCTGGAGAGCCTGCTGCGCGATCGGGCGACGGATGGTGCCTCGCTGGAGCGACTGGAGCGACTCGCCACCCGCCTGATGCTCTGCCGTCTCGCCCTGCAGGTGATGGGGGAGATGGAGCAGCAGTGGGCCGCTCTTCAGGGCTGAGGGCGGGAGGCCCACCAGCGCTCGATCCGGTACCCGAGGACCACCAGCAACACCACCAGCCAGAACCAGAGCTCCGGGGGATTCGCGTTGCCCAGGATCCCCAGCAACACCAGCTCCCCAGCCAGCCAGGGCAGTTCACGGCGCAGCAGGGAAGGGGGGGCGGGCGGTGCCATGGGGTCAGGGGAGGGAGCGGGGCGAACGCAGGGAGGGGACGTTCCAGCGGCGGTCGATCCGGGGAGTGCGGTAGCCACCGGTGAGGGAGCGCAGGCCGGGGAGCAGATAGCTGATCGGCGGGCGCCACTCCACGTAGGCATGGCTGGTCACCGTCAGCCCGGCCCGCACCGGGAAGACGCCGCTGCCGCCTGAGAGGGTCCAGCGGTAGCCGTCGAGGCTGCCGGGATCGCGGTCCAGGGCGATCTCGGCGCGCATCACGGGGCCCTTGCGGGTCAGCTCACGGGCCAGCTGGGGGTTGCCCGTCGTGGTCGAGACGTCCTCCAGGGTGGCGGGGAGGCTGAGCACCTCGCTCACCCGGCCGGTGATGCCGCCGAAGCGAGCGCGCTGGTTCCACATCGGCACCACCTCCACCGGCAAGCCGATCGGGAGACGGCGCGCATCCGCCGGGGCGAAGTACGCCACCGCCCGCAGGAGGTCGGCTCCTCCGCCGGGGCGCTCCGGGTGGCCGATCGTGCCGAGCCGTTGGCCCACCGCCACGGTCTGACCTTCGATCACCTGCAGGTCGAGGATGTGGCCGTCCCGTTCCGCCACCACCCGGCCGTCGTAGTCGATCCGGGCCTCGCTGACGCGGATCCGGCGGCGCAGATCGTCGATCCGGAAGCGGCGCTGCTGGGCCTCGGTCTCGATCTGCAGTCTCACCTGCTGCCAGGCGGTGAGCACCCGACGCTCCTCGATCCCCACCTGATCGAGATTGACGCCGGTGCTGGTGAGTCCCTGCTCCGCCGCCACCACCTCGGTGGACAGGGGCGCCACCACATCGCGGCGGGTCAGCCACTCCAGGCGGCGCAGCTTGTCCGCGTAGGTGGCCTGCAGGGCGCGGTAGCGGCGGCCATCGGCGCGGAGTTTGGCCAGGGCGGTGTCGACGGCCTGCTTCTCGGTGTCCAGCCGTCGCCGGTCGCGGCGCCCCAGGTCGCGGTCGATGCGCTCCAGCTGCTCCAGATTGCCCCGCTCCTGCTGCAGCTGTCGCTCCAGCACCGGCAGGTAGAGGGTCAGCAACAGCTGTCCGCGGCGCACCCTCTCGCCGACGCGCCCGTGCAGGGTGCGCACCTGACCGGCCGCCCGGGCATTGAGCACCCCGGCGTTGTCGGGATAGAGAAGAACCCCTTCACCGATCACCTCGGTCGGCACCGGCCAGACCAGCGCCCAGAGGCCCAGTGCGCCCGTGACCGCCGCCAGGCACACCCCCACCTGGGCGTGGTCACCCAGGTCCCGCCAGCGCATGCGGAGCGAAGTGCCGGTCATCGGGTCAGCATGCACGAGGCCTGCCGAATTGACCAGATCGGCCATACTTCACCCCACTCGAGCGCGGGGTCGTTGCGCGTGCGCCGTGGAGGCCGGAGCTGGTGGGGAATCGCCTTGCTGGCGGCGGCGACGGCCCTGGCCCCCAGGGGTGGACCGACCCCGGCCGCGGCGGCCCCGGTGCCCGCGCCTGCGCTGCGCCAGTTGGAGCGCAGCTGGCGGGAGCTCGACCGCGAGTTGCGGGCCCTTGATGCCCTGATCCCGCCCGAGCCCCAGCCCGCGGGGCGGGATGTCCTCGGCACACCCCCGCTGCCCCGGAGCCTGCTGGTCCCCAATGCCGCTCCCGCCGGACCCCTCTCCGGCGCCGATCGCATCCCCCCCGCTCCCCTCAGCCTCCCCACGCCGGTGGAGTTGCGGCAGGGGCGGATCGCCAGCCTGGAGCTCGAGGAGGCGGTGGCCATCGCCTTCGCCAACAATCCAGGACTCCAGGCCCGGCGCCTGGAGGTGGCGGCGGCGCTGGCGGAGCTGCAGGCCGCCCTTGGCAGCTACTGGCCCCGGATCCGGGCCTTCGCCGACGCCGCAACCGGCCGCAGCGGTCAGAGCAGCAATGCCCCGGAGGGCAACACCAACCTCGGCCTGGGCCCGAACTTCGCCCCCGGCGGGCCCTTCGCCGTCCCCAGCGGCGGCGCGGTGTCCTCCGGCACCTATGCCAGCGGTGGGGCAGCCGGACTGCAGCTCGATTACGCCCTGCTCGACTTCGCCCGCACCCCCACGGTTCAGGCGGCCCGGGCGCGGCTGGGCGCGACCCGCGGCGCCTACGCCAACCAGCTGCGACTGCTGCAGCTGCAGGTGAGCG
>JBIIND010000415.1:0-3354 GCA_044337665.1 Cyanobium sp. | reverse complement strand
ACTACCGCAGCGACCACCTCAGCCCCGAGGAGCGCCAGGTGCCGCCCACCTTTCTCTATGCGATGGATCTGGGCGAGGGCCGCTTTTTCGTGGAGGAGACATCCCTGGCCCTGGCGCCGCCGGTGCCTCATACCATTCTGCAGGAGCGCCTGCAGCGGCGCCTGGCCCACCGGGGCGTCCGGGTGGTGCAGGTGGAGCACGAAGAGTTCTGTCTGTTTCCGATGAATCTGCCGTTGCCGGACCTGCAGCAGCCGGTGCTGGGCTTCGGCGGAGCGGCCTCGATGGTGCACCCCGCTTCGGGCTACATGGTGGGTTCCCTGCTGCGCCGGGCGCCAGCGGTGGCCGCTGCGGTCGCGGCGCAGCTGCGCTCCGATCCCCAGGCGGGCTCGACCCAGCTGGCGCGGGCGGGCTGGCAGGCCCTCTGGCCCCTGGCCCTGCGCCGCAAGCACGCCCTGTATCAATTCGGCCTGGAGAAGCTGATGCGCTTTTCCGAGCCCCAGCTTCGCGCCCATTTCGCCACCTTCTTTGCCATGCCCGCTGAGCAGTGGTACGGCTTTCTGGCCAACACCGCCAGCGTGCCCGAGCTGCTGGCGGCGATGCTGCGCCTGTTCGCCACGGCCCCCTGGAGCGTGAAGGCCGGGCTGATGGGCATGCGGGGCCGGGAGGCAGCGCTGGGGCTGCGGCTGTTCAGGCCGGCGGGGGGGTGACCTGGCTGGGCATGCTCACCCAGTCGGCGGCATTCAGGCGGGGGAAGAGGCCGTCTTCGTGCTGCAGGGCCCGCAGCCATTCCTCCGGGGGGGTGGCGTTCGTCTCGATGGCGTCGATCAGGCGCCAGAAGCGGTCGAGGTGGCGCTGGATGCGCTCGCGGGCCAGCTCGGTGGTGGTGCCGGCGCGGAGGATGAAGCTCCAGTCGGAGCTCTGGGCCAGCAGCAGCTCGCGGCCGGCCTGGGTGAGCAGATCGCGCTGGGCGGGGTTGGCCACGCCGCGGTTCACCCGCCGCACCATCGCCCGGGCCGCCCGCTGCCACTCGGGGATCACCCAGGCGTTGCTGTCGTTGAGCCAGTAGTCGTGGTAGCCGCCCTGGCCCCAGCTGCTGGGGGAGGGGGAGCACACCTGCAGGGTGTGGCGTTGCTGCAGCACCTCGCGCAGGGTGACCAGGCGCACGCCGGCGGCGGGGGCCTGCTGGAACAGGGCTGACAGAAAGCGGGGGCCCTCGAACCACCAGTGGCCGAACAGCTCGGCGTCGAAGGGGGCCACCAGCAGGGGCCGCTGCTCCATGCTGGTGGCCAACTGCTGTAACTCCCGGGCCCGACCCTGCAGGTAGGCAGCCCCATGCTCGGCCGTGCGGGCGGCGGCGGCTTCGGGCTGGTAAGGCTGCTTGTGATCAAGGGGGCAGCCCTGGGCGGTGACCCGGTGCAGCTTGAGGCCCAGGGGTCGGCGGCTGCGAATGCCCAGGTGCTGCAGCTCCTCCTCCGGCAGATCCCAGCCCATGTCGCGGTGGAATTCCCGGTACACGCCATCGCCGGGGTAGCCCTCGCGGGCGCTCCATACCGGCAGGGTGGCGTTGCCGTCGCGGCCGAAAAAGGCCACGCCGGCGGGGGAGCAGATCGGCGCGAACACGCCGTAGCGGGGGCGGGGCAGGGCGTGGAGCAGGCCGTGGCCGTCGAGCACCGAGTAGCGCAGCCCCACGTCCACCAGCTGCTGGTCGAGGCCCTCGTAGTAGGCGCACTCCGGCAGCCAGATGCCCAGCGGCCGCTCGCCCAGCTGGCGCTCGTGTTCGCGCACGGCGTTCAGGAGCTGGGCCCGCACGGCCTCCGGCACCTCGCGCAGCAGGGGCAGGTAGCCGTGGGTGGCGCCGCAGGTGATCAGGTCCACCACACCCTGCTGCTGCAGCTGGCGGAAGCGGGGCACCAGCTGGCCCTCACAGGCCAGCCACTGCTGCTCCACTTGCTGCAGCTGCTGGCCGAGGTGGGCGGCGGCCTCGGCGTGCTCGGCGGGCGCCCGCTCCAGCAGCTGCTGGCGCTGCACCAGCCAGGGAAGAAAGCGGGCGTTGAGGCGGCGGTCGGCCAGTAGGCTCAGCAGGGTGGGCGAGAGCCCCAGGGTGATGCGGGCGTGCTGGCCGCTGTCGGCGGCGGCGGCCTCCAGAACGGCCAGCAGGGGCAGATAGCACTCCTGCAGGGCCTGGAAGTACCAGTCTTCCTCCAGGGAGCCGGGCTCGCTGGAGCGCACGTAGGGCAGGTGGGCGTGCAGCACCAGGGCCAGGTCACCGGCGCTGGTGAGGGGTTCGGGGCCGGGCTCAGGGGCGGGCTGGGCGGCCGCCCCTGAGCTAGGGGTGGTGGGCTGGCGAGCGACGGGTGCGACTGCTGCAGATGGCTTGCTGCGCGGGGCCTGGGGGCGGGCCATCAGCGGCCCCCGGGGCTGGGACTGTGGCGCGCCAGGTTGAGCAATCGGCCGGCTCCACTGGAATCCACTGTAAGGCCACTCCTGTATGGGCCCAGGACGGGCCGATGGCCCACCCCGCCGCTTACAATGGGGCTAACTCATAGCCATTCCGCATAAGGAGCCCAGTGATGGCCCGCGACCCCGGCCGGGTGTTGATCTTCGACACCACCTTGCGCGACGGCGAGCAGTCGCCTGGTGCCAGCCTCAACTTGGAGGAGAAGCTGGCGATCGCCCAGCAGCTGGCACGCCTGGGGGTGGACATCATTGAGGCCGGCTTCCCCTTTGCCAGCACAGGCGACTTCAACGCCGTGCACCGCATCGCCGACAGCGTGGGCACCCCCGAGGGGCCTGTGATCTGCGGCCTGGCCCGGGCGGCGGCCGGCGACATCAAGGCCTGCGCCGATGCGGTGGCCCCGGCGGCCAAACGGCGCATCCACACCTTCATCGCCACCAGCGACATCCACCTGGAGCACAAGCTGCGCAAGAGCCGCGCCGAGGTGCTGGCGATCACCGCCGAGATGGTGGACTATGCCCGGTCCCTGGTGGACGACGTGGAGTTCTCCTGCGAGGACGCCGGCCGCTCCGATCCGGAGTTCATGTATGAGGTGATCGAGGCGGCGATCAAGGCCGGCGCCACCACGATCAACATCCCCGACACGGTGGGCTACGCCACGCCGGCGGAGTTCGGTGAGCTGATCGCCGGCATCAATGCCCACGTGCCCAACATCGACCAGGCCGTGATCTCGGTGCACGGCCACAACGACCTGGGCCTGGCGGTGGCCAACTTTCTGGAGGCCGTGAAGAACGGCGCCCGCCAGCTGGAGTGCACGATCAACGGCATCGGTGAGCGGGCGGGCAACGCCTCGCTCGAGGAGCTGGTGATGGCGCTGCATGTGCGCCGCAGCTATTTCA
>JBIIND010000015.1:0-12252 GCA_044337665.1 Cyanobium sp. | reverse complement strand
CTGCCCGGCGACAACCCCTCGGTCGCCGACCTGCGCCGGGTGGCGGCAGAGCTGCGTCGCCTGGGCATCCGGGCGCTGCTGGTCGATCCGCGCAGCGACAGCGCCTCCTTCAGCGCCCTCGCGGCCGATCTGGATCTGGCGCTCCTCCCCTTCGACCCGATCGAGCGCGCGACGGAGGCCGATGCCCGCCGGCCCGCCCACTACCTGGAGGCCATGCGCCGCAACGGAGCCGCTGTGGCGGAAAGCCTGCGCATCCCCGCCCCATAGGCGCACCCCCGCCCCATAGCTAGGGTGGAGGGATGGTGGAAACGATTCTCGAAGTCAGCCACCTCACCGTGCGGCGGGAGGGCCAGGCGGTGGTGGAGGACGTCAGCTTTCAGCTGAACGCCGAATCCGATACCGCCCTGGTGGGACCGAACGGCGCCGGCAAGAGCACCTTGGTGCAGGCCCTGGTGGGCATCCTCCCCCGGCACGCCGGCTCGGTTCGGCTGCTCGGCCACCCCCTCGGCCCGCGCGGCCAGCTGCCAGCTGCCCTGCGGGGCCAGCTGGCCTACCTGCCCCAGACCCTGGCCCTGCGCGGTCGGTTTCCGCTCACCGTCGCCGAATTCGTGGGCCTGGGCTGGGATCCGCCTGGCCCCGCCCTGCCCTGGCGAGGCGCCCGGGCCCGCAGCCAGGCGGTGGCCGAGGCCCTGGCCAAGACGGAGAGCCGCAATCTCGCCGATCGCCTGTTCAGTGAGCTCTCCGCCGGTCAGCGCAAACGGGTGCTGCTCGCCTTCTGCGTGGTGCGGCCCCGCCGCTTGCTGATCCTTGATGAGGCCCAGGCCGGCCTCGATCCCCGCGCCAGCGAACAGTTCCATGCCCTCCTCTACCAGCTGCGGCGCAGCGAGGGCTGGACGATCCTGCAGGTCTCCCACGACCTGGAAATGGTGCGGCGCAGCTGCGATGCGGTGCTCTGCCTGAACCGCAGCCTGCGCTGCTCCGGCAGCCCCGACCACGCCCTCAGTCCGGCCCAGCTGGAGCGGCTCTACGGGCGCGGTTTCGTGCCGTATCACCACCACCACGCCCCCGGCCCGGCCCCGCTGCCCCGATGAGCGGCCCCCTCAGCGCGGCGGCGCCTTTGTCCCTGGGCGAGCTGCTGGCGATGCCCTTCCTGCAGCGCGCCCTGCTGGCGGGTCTGCTCAGCGGCACCCTCGGGGGGCTGCTGGGGAGCTTCGCGGTGCTGCGGCAGCTCTCCTTCTTCAGCGACGCCCTCGGCCACTCCGCCCTGCTCGGGATCACCCTGGGGGTGCTGCTGGGCCTCGATCCCACGGTGGTGCTGATCCCTTTCGCGGTTCTGTTCGCCCTCGGCGTCAACCAGCTGGCCCAGCGCAGCCGTCTGCCCAGCGACGCCCTGCTCAACATCATCTATTCCTCCTCCCTCGCCCTGGCGGTGGTGGGGCTCTCGCGGCTGCCGGGCTGGAAGGGCGGGCTCCAGCAGCTGCTCTTCGGTGACATCCTCGGGGTCACGGGGCGCGATCTCGCCCTGCTGGCCAGCCTCCTGCTGGCCACGGGCCTCTGTTTGCTGTTCAGCGGCCGTCGCCAGATCCTGCTGACGATCGACGAATCGCTCGCCCTCTCCCGGGGCGTCGCCGCCGAGGGCCAGCGCCTGCTGTTCGTCGTGGTGCTGGCGGTGGTGGTGGCCCTGTCCATCAAGGCCGTCGGCGTGCTGCTGATCAGCGCCTTCGTGGTCATCCCCGCCTGCGCGGCCCGGTTGGTGAGCGGTAATTTCCGCCTTTACATGCTCCTGGCTGCCGGCCTGGGCGGCGCCTGCGCGGTGCTCGGCCTGCTGGCGTCTGCGGCTTTCGACCTGCCCTCCGGTCCGAGCGTGGTGGTGGTCCAGTTGCTGGTGTTTCTGCTGGCGTTGCTGCTCTCCCCAGCCGGGCGGCCTCAGGGGGCCTGAGTTCCCCGGGGAGCGCTGCCGCCCCTGCCGTTCGGCAGGGTCTGTCCGAACGGGGTGGGTTGCCGGTAGAGCCAGCGCAATGTCTCCACGTCCCGGGCCGTGGGCTGCAGGGCCGGGAGGGGGCCGGGGGAGGCCGCCATCACGTCCGTCGCCCCATCGCTGTGGCCCCAGAGACCCAAGGCATGCCCCAGCTCGTGCAGGGCCGTCGCCTGCAGGGCTGCAGGCCGCTGCCCCGCCCCCAGCAGCACGGTGACCAGCGGCTCCAGCCGCCACTCCCCCTGCCGCAGCACCTGCTGCACCTCCAGGCTGGCGCGGCCATGGCTCGCCCGGGTGCGGCCGCTGCCATCGCGCCGCAGCGGCGGCCGGCGGCGCTCGATACGGATCTGGGCCGCCTCGGGATCGGCCACCCGATCCATCGGCAGCCACGCCGACCAGGTCTTCAGGGCGTTGTCCACCGCCTGTAGCCACAGGCGATCCCAGCGGGCCGCCGGTTCCGCTGTCGCCGGCTGCACCCAGACGCACCAGCGATCCAGCCGGGGCCACCCGAGCGGAGTGCGGCTGAGCCGATGGCGGTAGTCCGGGGGGGGGGAACCGGCGGGTGCGGGGGCCGGCGGGATCGCCGCGGGTATCAGCGGACCGGCGACGGTGGGAACGGGGCGCCGCGCCGTCGCCACCGGGCAGGGGTCGCTTCCGTTGCCCGCAGGCGGGGGCTCGGGCTGCGCCAGTGCGGGAAGGGCCAGCAGCAGGAGCAGGGCGCCCGGCATCAGGCGGGCAATCCCACCCCCCGGGCCATCAGGCTTGCCAGCAGGGGAAGGACGCTGAAGCCGACAAGCTCGATGTTGAGGATCCAGGCCAGCCGCCCCGCCAGGGCCTCGCTGACCTGGGGCAGCTCCCCTTTGCGCAGGGGGATCGCCCAGAGGATGTAGGTGATCGTGGGATACAGGGAGAGGCCGCCCACCGCGAGATAGGTGCCCACCTTCCACCAGAACAGGGGGTTCTCGGTGTAGAAGGCCGAACCTTGCCCGTAATGGATCACCCGCAGGATCCCGCTCACCAGCACGCCGAGGGCCGCCAGGCCGTACACGATGTCGGTGATCACCATCAGGGTGGCCGTCTGCCGGTCGGGATTCGGGCGGATCAGCCGCCGCTCCAGGACGAGGGCGCCGAAGCAGAGCATGAAGCTGAGGTAGTGGACGTAGGCCACGGCGGCGCTGGGGAGCACACCGGAGGGAAGGTCGGCGAAGACAGCAGGAATCACGGCGGAAAAACCGGGGAGCACCCGTCGGGGCGGGGCAGTCAAGGCTACTGGATCGCAAATGGGAAAAGTTTCATTGCGTTTGGCGACCCTGCTGCGGTCGCTGGCTAAAAAATAGCAATTGAAAAGCGACACAAAGATAAACCCTGAAGCCTTTCGGTTGGTTTTTCCACTGGGGGATATCCCCCCTAGCTTCAAGGAAGAGATTCCCACCTCCATGGCGAGTTCATTGAGTGCCTTTCTTGGCGAGATCGGGCGCCATCAGCTGTTGACGCCCGAGCAGGAACTAACCCTTGGCCGCAAGGTCCAGGCGATGGTGCTCCTGCAGGAGCGCTGCAGTCAGGCCGGGGGGGTTGGCGATGCCTGTTCCTACAACGATCTCGAGCGTCGTGCCATGCGCACAGGCGAACGGGCCAAGCAGCAGATGATCACCGCCAACCTGCGTTTGGTGGTCAATCTCGCCAAGCGGTACCAGGGCAAGGGACTCGACCTGCTGGATCTCATTCAGGAGGGCACCATCGGCCTGACCCGAGCCGTTGAGAAGTTCGACCCCACCCGCGGCCATCGCTTCAGCACTTATGCCTATTGGTGGATCCGTCAGGGGCTGAACCGCGCCCTCTCCACCCAGAGCCGCACGATCCGTATTCCCGTCAACATCAACGAAAAGCTCACCCGGCTGCGGGCCGCCAAGGCCCGCTGGCTCCAGGCCCATGGCCAGTCCCCCAGCCCCCGCAACCTCGCCGAATCCCTGGGCCTGCCCCTTGCTGAGGTGGAGGATCTGCTGGGCTGTGAACTGCGCAGTGTCACCGTCAGCCTGCAGGGGGCGGTGCGCTCCAAGGCCGACCCCTCCGAACTCGTCGACGTGCTGCCCAGCGAGGAGATGCCCCCGATGGAGCGGGCCGAGCAGGCGGAGCGCACCGCCTCGGTCTGGAAGCTGCTGGAGCGGGCCAACCTCACCCCCAAGGAGCGGACGGTGGTGATGCTGCGCTTCGGTCTCGATGGCAGCCATGAATGGCGCACCCTGGCCGAGGTCGCCCGCCAGCTGCAGTGCAGCCGGGAGTATTGCCGCCAGGTGGTGCAGCGCGCCCTGCGCAAGCTGCGCAAGACCGGCATCGAAAGCGGGCTTGTGGAGGCCTGAGGTCGACCCCGCCTCCCCCTCTCCCCGGCGGAACGGTTCTCCCCCCTCACCATTTCGGTGCTCCCCCCTGCCGGGCGGCGACCGCAGCCCGCAAGATTGACGGCGTGACGAACCCCCGGGTCCGTCTCCGATCCGGCCCCGTCAGGGCTGTCCATCCCCGAGGAACCCCCATGTCCGCCGCCCCCACCGCCGCGGGCCCCGCCGCCCAGGAGTCCTTCAACGCCGAGGTGCTCGAGGAAGACCTCGTGCAGAAAGGCGTGCTCGCCAGGTTGCTTCGCCGGGCCGGGCGCACCATCGCCCGCCCGGCCCTGGAGTGTTACGAGATGCTCGTCGATGGGGCCACCCCCCACCAGGCGCGCCTGACGGTCCTGGCCGCCCTCACCTACCTGATGGTGCCCCTGGATCTGATCCCGGATTTTCTGCCGGCGGCCGGCTTCAGCGATGACATGGTGGCCCTCACCGCCGTGCTCGGACTCTGCAGCCGGCACATCACACCGGCCATCCGGACCCGGGCGAAGGACAGACTGGACCGTTGGTTCCCCCTGTCCCGCTGACAGCGACCGCTGGCGGCGGCCCCCCCTGATGGCTTCCCCCGGTCCGCCCCTGACGGAGGCGCAGCTCGATGACCTCCAGACCTTCCTGAAGGATTGGCTGCGCCACACCGGTCGCACCCAGGCCGACCTGCGACGGGCGCTGCGCGCCTCCTCCATCCGCATGCCCGTGCTGCTGGAGGAGCTCCATCGCATCCATCGCCACCAGGGCCTTCCCGGTCTGGCGGAGAGGCTTTGTGGCATCGAGGAACTCTGGTACGGCGAGGACCAGGACCTGGATGGGGATTTCCCGCTCTCCCCAGGCCTGGATGACCCCCTCGGCCAGCTCGACCTGCTGCTTGAGGAGATCCGCTCCGACCCTGGGACGTGATCTGCGCGGAGGGCCTGGCAACGCCAGCGGCGCGGCAGCTCCGAGGGGGAATCGCCAGAGTGGGAGGGCACCCCTGCGTCCCGATGAACCTCCCGCCGGCCTCCCTGCCCGCCCCCTGGCTGCCCCTCGGCCTTGCCCTTGGCGGTCTCCTCTCCCTGCTCCCGGCGGATCCCGCCCGGGCCCAGTCGGAAATTTTCATCAACCAACCCGGCAGCAACGTCGGACCGGCCACCCAGGTGGTGCCCACCAATTGCGTCAAAGCCGCTGACGGCAGCCTCACCTGCGACACCGAACTGAAGAACCCCCCCAGCAACACCCCCGCCAAACCCCAGTACTCCCCCTTCAAGAACTGATGGCCAGCCTCAAGCACTTCGCCAGGTCTGGCCGAGCGCTGCGGCTGGTGGATCGGGGGGAGAAGATCATCGCCGTTGTCCTCGCGGTCCTGCTGCTGGTGGTGACGGCGGTCGGCTCGCTGCAGCTGCTGGTGACCACCGCGCGCCAGCTGGTCGAGCCCGGCGTCTCCTGGATCGGGGTGCGGATGAATGAGCTTCTGGGAGACCTGCTGATTCTGTTGATCGCCCTGGAGGTGCTCCAGAACATCACCGCCTACCTGCGCCGCGGCATCGTGCAGATCCAGCTGGTGCTGATCACCGCGATCACCGCCGTGGCCCGGAAGGTGATCGTGCTGCCCCCGGGCGAGGAGGGCAAGCCCCTGCTGCTGATCGGCCTGGGGGTGGCCGTGCTGTGCCTGGCCGGCGCCTACTGGCTCGTGCGTCAGCCGGAGATCAGCCTTCCGCCCGCCAGAAAAGGGCTAACCAGATCGTCCCAGGGGCCGGATCCGTCTCCACCACCCGGTGGCGGCGATGGGCCGGAATGAGCAGGCTGTCGCCCCGGCTCAGGGCGATGGGGGAATCGCCATCGGCGAAGGCGAGGGTGGCACTGCCCTGCAGCAGCGTCACCCACTCGTGATCCTCCTGGTCGTACCAGAAGCCCGCGGGGCTCGCGGCGGCGCAGGAGTGGATCCGCTCCAGCCGCAAGCCCGGCTCCTGCAGCAGCACCCACGTGTGCTCCTCCCCCTCCGCGGGACAGACCCCCGCGAGCAGGTTGGCGGCGTCGGCGCCGGCCGGGGCCTCCGCCTCGCCCCAGCGGCGGCCGATCTCGAACCCCAGGGCCCGCGCCAGCCTCACCACCTCCCCATGGCTGTGGCACTGCGCCAGGGCCTGTCGCAGGGGGGGGCGTTCTTCACAGAGCGCGACGAACGCGTTCAGCTGCCGCACCTTCGCGAGGAATTGCTGCAGCTGCGCTTCGGCCATCCCAGAGGTGCGGTGATCAGGACAGATCCCTGATCATGCGCCAGCGCACGAAGATCTCACCGGCAAAGAGCACCGTCTCCTCCGCCTCCACCCACCAGCCGAGCCTCTCCAGCAGCGGTCGGGAGAGCTGGCTGGCCTCGGTGCGCAGACGCGGGCAGCCGGCACGGCGGGCATGGTCCTCAAGGGCGACCACCAGGGCGCGGCCGTGGCCCCGGCGGCTGGAGCGGCCGCGGCAGTAGAGAAGCGAGAGACGATCCGCCGGGTCGAGCAGGGCGAAGGCCTCCATCAGCTGGGGCGCCTCGCCGGCGCAGCTCACCAACCCATGGCCGCGGCGCAGCGCCGCGCGCACGCCATCCCCATGGCTGGCATGGGAGGCCCAGGCCTCGATCTGCCGGGGGGTGTACAGGGCGGAGGCCTGGCTGATGACCGCTTCGCGATACACCTGCAACGCCTCTTCAATATCGGAGGGCTGCAGCGGGAGGAGCAGCGGCATCGAGACTAATCGCACGGAAATATTGTGGCGCACCGGCAGCTTGATGGCTGCCTGTGGTGTACTTTTTCACGACATAGAGCCCGCCTGGACCTCAGCCGTCCCTCAGAGATTTCCCGCCCTTCCCCCCCGAACCCCTCCCCATGCGCACCGGCCCTGGAGGGCTCACCAGGGTCAGGGGGGCTCACCAGGGACAGGGAATCGGGCGATGTCAGCCAATCCAAGCTTCTCCTCGCCTACGGCGACGTCCCAATGTCCCCCCTTACCACCACCCTCAACCTCAAGCCTGGCGATGAATTCGGGATCAGGCCCGGCCGCAAGCTGATTCGCGGGATGCGGCAGGCTGAAGCGCTGGAGCCAAACGTAGGGGCCGTAAGAACCGTGGCTGAACCTGCAGGGATTTCCCTGGGCGGCCAGGGTGGACGTTCCCGGATGGCGGCCGTGGCGAGGCTGCTCCTGGTGCTCGCTCTCCTCCTGATGGTGTTCTGGCCCCAGCCCGCCTGGGGACTGGCTTCCGAAGGCGGTCGCCTGTTTGATCTGCACTGCGCCGGATGCCATCCCCAGGGTGGCAATATCATTCGCCGTGGCCGCACGTTGAAGGAGCCCGTCCTGCGTCGTGAAGGCATCGACGGGCCGGCTGCGGTGGCCATGATCGCCGCCTCCGGCATCGGTCGGATGGATGGCTACGGGGCGGTGCTTGGGGAGGGGGGAGCCGAGCGGGTGGGCGACTGGGTATGGCAGCAGGCCCTGGCGGGATGGCCGCGGACCGAAGTTCCGCAATCCGTTGAACTTGCCGATTCTGCATCTTTGATCCCCTGAATTTTCGCCGTTTGCCGGCCCTGTGCCACGCGTCCTGCTGTCCATCCGAAGACAGGAAGGCCGATGTGCGTATCTATACAGAGTTTGGTGTGAGAACCTTCCCCCACAATGTCGAGCATTCGCAAAACATTGCTCCGTGGCGCCGGCCTTGCCGCCGCCAGCCTTTCCTTGCTCAGCGGCGTCGCCCACGCCGCCCCCGAGCCAGGCGCTGAGCAACTGAAAATCGAGGAGTCGGCCGCCGAGCTGGCCCAGTCCGCCCAGGCCGCCCAGATCGCCCAGACCTACATCCCCATCGTGGGCGATGTGGGCAACAGCAGCTTTGAGCAGGCCACCGGCTGGTACCTCACCCTCGGCGCCGGTGCCTCCACTCCCGCCGACCAGAGCTGGCGCACCAGCGACCTCTCCCCCGACGCCAGGGGCGACCTCCAGTTCGGCGGTGGCTTCGCGGTGGACGGAGGGATCGGCTACGACTTCGGCGCCATCCGCACGGAGCTCACCTACTCCTACAACCGCGCCAGCCTGAACGACACCACCTTCCGCGGCAACAACTTCGACTTCGATGCCTCCAGCTCCGGCGTCGTCAACAAAAATGACGTCTTCGGCAGCGTCTACCTCGACGTGCCCTTCGGCCGCTGGATTCCCTACATCGGTGGCGGCATCGGCTACACCAACCTGAGCACCCCCGGCTTCACCATCGGCGATTACCGCTTCGACAGCAACAGTCGCGGTCTGTTTGGCTGGCAGGGCAAAGTCGGTATCACCTACGCCATCGACTACAACTGGGACGTCTACGCCGAGGGCGTCTATCAGGGCGCCAGCGGTTTCTACGAAGGCACCATTGACTACGGCTCCTTCAACAACTGGGGCGGCAAACTGGGCTTCCGCTATCGCTTCGCCCAACCCCCCGTTGCGGTCGTGGCGCCGGCTCCTGAACCCGAGCCCGCCCCTGCCCCCGCCCCCGCGCCGATGCCCGAGCCCGAGCCCGAGCCGGCTCCCGCTCCGATCCGCGGTCTCTGGTGATCACCCCGGGAGCGGCCTTCCGCCGCTCCTTTTTTTATCTTCCGCGATCGCGGTCTTCAGAAGGCCTGGATCCAGGGATGAACCTCAAATGCCGTCCAGATGCCCTGGCGCCAGTAGATGTCGGCGCGGATCAGTTCCTCCACCTGCGCCCGGTTCTCGGCTTCATAGATCCCGAACACATGGGTGCTCGCTTCGGTTGGGCCGAGGGTGAGCAGCACCCCGCTCTCCTTCTGCCGCTGCAGCCCGGCCAGATGCTCGGCGCGGAAGGGGGTGCGCTTCTCGAGCGCGTTGTCGCAGTACCGGCCCCAGAGAACGAATTTCATGGGTTCCCATCCTTGAGCAGCGATTCGCGACGCAGGAACACGCGAATCAACTTCTCATCCATCAGGCCGGTGCGGGCATAGGGCGTTTCATTGCAGCGCTCGAAGAGTTGCACAAGCGTCTCGGGCCGGAAGGCCTGGCCGGAGGCGGTCGCCAGATCGCTGACCTCCGTGGCGGTCTGCATCCAGTTGAGCTGCTCGCGCAGGTCGGGTTCGGCCTGGATCCGGGCCAGGAAGGCAAAGAGACGATCCAGCTCGTCACGATCGAGGCTGGGGCCCGTGTCGGCGCTCATCAAGGGGTGGAGATGCTGGTTCTCTCATAGCGAAACCACCGGCAGGATGGAAAGCCAGTTCTCCCTACTCCCCGTGCGTGTCACTCCCCCCTTCGCTGTGTTGCTCCTCTCCGCCCTGCTGGGGGCCTGCGGACCCGCCCTGCGGGCCGGAGACCGGATCGCCGGTCCGTCAGCCCCCGTCCAGGCCCGCGCGCAACTCGGCGCAGAAGCGTCCGGCCTCCGCGGCCACATCGCCACCGCGCGCCGCGGTTTCGGCCATCCGCTTGACGAGGGCACTGCCCACGATCGCGCCGTCGGCGCCCCAGGCCCGCACCTGGCGAGCCTGCTCCACGCCGGAGATGCCGAACCCGACGGCCACCGGCGTGGGTCCCAGATCCCGCAGCCGCGCCACCAGGGAACCCACCCGTGATTCCAGGGCGCTGCGCACCCCCGTCACACCGGTGACGCTCACCAGATAGGTGAAGCCACGGCTGGCGGCATGGATGCGGCCCATCCGCTCCGGGGGCGTGGTGGGGGCGACCAGCAGCACCAGATCGAGGCCCTGGGCGGCGGCGAGGGGCGAGAGCTTCTCCGCCTCCTCCAGCGGCAGGTCGGGTACCACCAGGCCCGCGGCCCCGGCGGCGGCGGCGGCGGCGCAGAAGGCCTCCATGCCGCGGTTGAGGAGCGGGTTGCTGTAGGTGAACAGGACAACGGGGATCGTGAGCCGCTGCCCCAGCGCCGCGAGCAGCTCCAGGACGGCGCCGGGGGTGACGCCGCCGGAGAGGGCGCGTCCGGCGGCGGCCTGGATCACCGGACCGTCCGCCAGGGGATCGCTGTAGGGGATGCCCAGCTCGATCAGATCGGCGCCCGCGCTCTGCAGCGCCAGGAGCGTGGCGCCTGTGGTTTCCAGATCGGGATCGCCGGCCATCAGGAAGGGCATCAGGGCGCAGCGTTCCTGCTGCCGAAGCGCGGTGAAGCGGCGCTGGATCGGCGTGGGCTGGGGCGGTGCGGCGATCATCGGCCCGGGATCGGCGAACGGAAACCCGAGCCTATGGGGTCAGTCCGCCGGCTTCAGAGGCGGGGAGTCGGCGGGAAGCTGCCCCAGGTCGCGCAGCAGCTTTTCCTGCTCCTGGGGGCTGAGGGCATCGAAGCGGCGCTGCAGCTCGTCGTCGGTGAGGGCGTCGTAGGCGGCGCGGTAGCGGCGTCGCTGCTCCATGTAGGTCATGCGACCGGTCACCACCCGCAGCAGGTAGCTGCTGGTCCAGCCGAGAACCACGACCATCAGCAGGGCGGAGGCGGCGATGCCGGGGGTGAAGCCCTCGAAGCCCGTGGCCTGGAACACCCACCAGCCCCCTGCTCCCAGGCCAAAGACCAGAAGGCCGATCAGAATTGCCCGACCACGGGTCATGAGGGTTCGGGACCCTGGCCGGCCATGCGAAGGTTGACGAACGGGGCGAGGACGATCAGACCGGGAAAGAACAGAAAGACCAGGCCGTACACGAAAGTGCGCTCAAACTTGCCCATCAGGGTCCAACGCTGGGTCATCCACCAGAGCAGGGCGACGGGGGCCAGCACCAGATAGAACCCACCCAGGGCGACGTAGGCCCCCAGAACGAGCAGGGTTTCGGAGGACATCCCCTCCAGCAGTCCGGTGGGGAGAGCGCTCAGGGTCCCAGGCAGCGTCACGGCGTCGGGCACGGATGGGGGGAATCTAGGCCCCGCGGCCCACAGCTGGGCTGGCCAGCGCCGCAAACCTGGCCGCCCGCACCTCCCTGCCTACGATGGCGGAAGGGGGGCATGGCGGAATGGCAGACGCAGCGCACTTAAAATGCGCAGGCCGCAAGGCTGTGGGGGTTCAAGTCCCCCTGCCCCCACTGCCCTCCAGTTCGTCCCCAGTTCGCCCCTGATGCGACTCCCTGCGAAGGGCCTGGCCCTGGGCCTGGCCGCCGGCCTGGTTACAACTCCCCTGGCGTTCGAGGCCCGCGCTCAGGTCCCGGTCAACGAAATCCGGGCCCTCAACTTCGCCCGCAACACGGGGGTGAGGCTCAATGGCGGCCTCACGGTCTACCGCCCCCAGGACTGCATGTTCAGCACCTCGGCCCCCACCAATCCCTGCCTGGTCCGCCGCGATCCGCTGAGCTTCACCTATCGCTTCCTCGGCGGCCCCCCCGGCTGGCAGGCGATGGGCCTGCCGCCCACGCTCGAAACCGAACTGCAGGTCTCCAGCGATGGCATCACCCTGGTGGCGCTGATCTACAACGGTCCGCCGAGGTCCCCCTCCTGGAATTGACCCCCGGGGGCGAGCCTCCCATCCCCATGCCTGAGGCCTGCGCGGCGATGGCCATCGATCGGATCCTCCGCCGCCACGCCGGCCGGGCCGATGCCCTGATCGAGGTGCTCCATGGGGTGCAGGAGATCCACGGCTATCTGCCCCGTGCAGCGCTCCGGCAGGTGGCCCGCGGCTTGCGGCTGCCCCTCAGCCGCGTCCAGGGGGTGGCCAGCTTCTATCACCTGTTCCGGCTGGAGGCCCCCAGCACCCACCGCTGCGCCGTCTGCCTCGGCACGGCCTGTTTCGTGCGGGGCGGCGCGGACCTGGCCTCGGCCCTGGAGGAGCGTCTGGGGGCCAGGCTCGACGGCCTCCCGGGCCCTGGCGGCTGGGCCCTCCAGCACGTGAGTTGCCTGGGGGCCTGCGGTCAGGCGCCGGTGCTGGTGGTGGACGGCACCCTGCTCACCCAGCTGCCGGTGGAGGACCCCATCGCCCTCGA
>JBIIND010000261.1:0-3369 GCA_044337665.1 Cyanobium sp. | reverse complement strand
GGCCCTTGATCGGAGCAAGCGGCCCCCCGCATTTCAGCCCTCCAGCAGGCTGCGCAGCATCCAGGCGGTTTTTTCGTGGATCTGCAGCCTCTGGGTGAGCAGGTCGGCGGTGGGCTGGTCGCCGGCCCCGTCGGCGCTGGCGAACACGCCGCGGATCGTGCGCGCCACCGCCTCATGGCCCAGCACCAGCTCGTGCACCATTTCCAGGGCGGTGGGGGTGCCGAGGGTTTCTGGAATCGAGGTGAGGGTGGCGATGGCGGAACCGCCGTAGGGGGCGGGGTGACCCAGGGCGCGGATGCGCTCGGCGATCTCGTCGAGGGCGTTCCAGAGCTCCGTGTACTGATCCATGAACATCAGGTGGAGCGTGTTGAACATCGGTCCGGTGACGTTCCAGTGAAAGCCGTGGGTCTTGGCGTAGAGCACGGTGCTGTCGGCCAGCACGCGGCCGAGGCCCTCGGCGATCGCGGCGCGCTGCTCGGCCGGGATGCCGATGTCGATCGGCGGGGCGGCGAGGGGGGGCTGGGGGGCGGAGCTGGAGGTCATGGGGGGAGGGGGCCGCGCGCGGGCCGGGGATTCATGGGGCTGGGGCGAGCTTAGGGAGCCGCTCCGGCCAGGGTTGGCAGGAGCCGGGCCCGCGGTTGGGGTGCCTCAATCCAGGCCGGTGAGGTAATCGCGCATGCGGCTGCGGTGACGGGGCTGCTGCAGCTTGAGCAGCGCCCGGCTCTCGATCTGCCGCACCCGCTCGCGGGAGATCCTGAGCGCCGTGCCGATCTCGGTGAGGGTGCGGGGGGTGTCGTCCTCCAGGCCATATCGCTGGCGGATCACGGCGGCCTCCCGGCCCGTGAGCTCCTCCAGCAGCGATTCCAGGTCGTCGTGCAGCTGCTCGCGGGTGAGGGTCTGCTCAGGGGTGGCGTGGTCGTCCTCCAGCAGGTCGCCCAGGTCGGTGTCCTGATCCCGACCGACCCGCACGTCGAGCGAGACCTGCCGGGGCTGGCGTTGCAGGGTGTGGCGCACCACCTCCTCGCTCAGGCCGAGCTCGGCGGCCAGCTCCGGCACCCGCGGGCTGCGGCCCAGCCGGGCGGTGAGCTCCCGCTGGGCGCGCCTGAGCCGGTTGAGCTTCTCGGTGATGTGCACCGGCAGGCGGATCGTGCGGCTCTGGCTGGCGATCGCCCGGGTGATGCCCTGGCGGATCCACCAGTAGGCGTAGGTGCTGAAGCGGAAGCCGCGGGTGGGATCAAAGCGCTCCACCGCCCGCTCCAGGCCGAGGGTGCCCTCCTGGACCAGATCGAGCAGCTCGAGCCCCCGTTGCTGGTACTTCTTGGCTACAGCCACCACCAGGCGCAGGTTGGCCTGGATCATCCGCTCCTTGGCCCGCTGGCCCCGGTGCAGGGCCCGCCGCAGCTCGGCCAGGGCGAGCCCGGCTCGCTCCGCCCAGGCGGGGCTGGGCTCGGACGGATCGGCGGGATTGCGGCAGCCCAGGAGCCGCTCCCGCTGCTGTACCAGCCGCGCCAGGATGAGCTCCTCCTCCTGGGTGAGCAGATCCACGCGGCCGATGTCCTGCAGATACTGCCGCACCAGATCGGTGGTGGAGAGTGAACCTGGCACGGCGCAACGGTGGCTAGGCCCAAGGTTGCATCGCCCGTGAGACAGGGGCGAGCCTCCGTGGGGTTTGCTTCGGATTTTCACCCCCGACGCGGTGGTGGTGAAGATGTGTTAATGAGGGTTGTCTGGACAATTATCTGCCGTACTGTAAAATTAATTTATCTAAAATCATGCAACACTTCAGGGGGGATGGGTTTGCTTCCTCGTCGGGTTTTTGCGGCCAGCCGAGAAGCTGCTCTGGTCCTGATCAAGGCCAATGGCAAGGGCGGGCTTCCCTGCTGCCTGTTCTCGCTTTGGCTGGGGCTTTACAATAATTGTAGATTTCAGGGGAGGGGGCTACACGGATATGTCGCACCGGTTTTCCTACGATGGCAATCGCCTCGCCTTCCGCCCTGGCGATACAAGTTTGCTGTGCGGCCTCAGGGCTCCCGGCAGCGCTCCGGCCTGTCCGCAAGTCACCCCAGGGGTAGGAACTCTTCCCCTGCTTGGTACCAGCAAGACCTATGCGGTCGACCAGACTGGCCTCAGCTTCTCCCATGATCCGAGTCTGTCTTCCGTAACGCTCTCCTTTGCGGGAAACGTCGCCGCAAGCCCTGGTGAGGAGCAGGTTTTCGCGATGCTGGGCTTTGATCTGCTGGAACCCCTCAACCCCGGTGCCACGGTCACCTACAGCGAAACCCCGCTGGCAGATGCCACCTTCACCACCCTGGATTTTTCCTGTCGTGATTCAACGGGTACTTCGATCGACTGTGCCTCCGATCAACCCACCCCCAGCTCCCGTTCCCGCCCCCCTGGCGCAGGCGACGGCCCCGTAGTCCCGGCAGCGGGGGTCAGCCCTCCTCCTCCTCCCAGGTGCTGGCCACGTGCAGCTCCTCCAGCTGCTTCCCGTCCACTCCGGCCGGGGCGCCGGTGAGCAGGCAGCGGGCCTGCTGGGTTTTCGGGAAGGCGATCGTGTCGCGGATCGATTCCTCGCCCGCCAGCAGCATGGTCATGCGGTCGAGGCCGAAGGCGATGCCGCCGTGGGGCGGGGCGCCCATGTCGAGGGCCTCCAGCAGGAAGCCGAACTGGCGCTCCGCCTCCGCCAGGGGCAGGCCGATCGCCTGCAGCACCTGGCGCTGCAGGGCGGAATCGTGGATGCGCAGGGAGCCGCCGCCGAGCTCCAGGCCGTTGAGCACCAGGTCGTAGGCCTGGGCGCGCGCGGTGGGCAACCGTTCGGCCCAGGCGGCCGGATCGGGGCCCAGGTCGTCGGCGTTGGGGGCGCAGAAGGGGTGGTGCAGGGCTTCGAGGCGGTTTTCGCCTGAGTTGAACTCGAACATCGGGAAATCCACCACCCAGAGGAAGTTCCAGAGGGTGTTGTCGCGCTCGGCGGGCACCAGGCCCAGCTCGCGGGCCAGGAACTGCCGCACCCGATCGAGGGCCTTGTTCACCGTGGCGGTGTCGCCGGCGCCGAAGAGCAGCAGGGTGCCGGGCTCGGCGCCGGTGCGGGCGAGCAGCTCGGCCTGCTTGGCCTCGGAGAGGTTGTCCTTGATCGCGCCGATGGTGTCGATCTCGCCGTTGTCCCGCACGCGGATGAAGGCCAGGCCACCGGCGCCGGCCTTCTGGGCTTCGCTGAACACATCGCCGCCGGGTTTGATGCGCACGTTGCTGAGCGCCTCGTTGCCGCCCGGCACCGGCAGCACCTTCACCGCCCCACCGGCCGCCACGGCGCCGCTGAACACCTTGAAGCCCATGTCCGCCACCAGATCGGACACGTCCACCAGCTCCATC
>JBIIND010000262.1:0-3369 GCA_044337665.1 Cyanobium sp. | reverse complement strand
AATCCCCAAAGCTCCCGTTGTATTGCTCCAGGAGCTATATGAACCCAGTGACTGTGGGCTCTCCAGGTAGCCATTCGTTGCTTCTCCATTCCATTTCAATGCTGACTGATTTGGCGGACTTTTGGGTGCTTTCTTGTTGCTCCCCCAGCGCCCCCCATAGTGAATCCAGGCAGAATTTTCCAGCCTCTCGTCATCTGACTGATAAACGTCTTCGTCGACCTGCATGATCTCAAGACAATATTCGGTAACGCGATTTAGTGGTCCCCAGGAGACGCCTTCTGCGCAGTAGTCATTACCGATAATCCTGCCCATGAATATTGCAAAGACCAGGGCAATTAGCGTAACAAGTAATGGTATAGGGACCAGGAAGATTAACAGAAGGAGGAATGAAACAGTGGCTGCTCCTGCGAGGCCCACCAATCTCAATATGAATGGTACAGACACTGTGCGCCACTGCACCCCTGGACATTCGTAGCTTGCGTGTGAGTGCCAAGCTGAAAACACTCGCGGATGGGTACCATCGACCAGAGCGTAGACTCCAGAAGATGGTTTCGAGCCCTGTCTCATCACCCATTTGCCGTCCTCAGATCGATGCGCTGCGTAGAAGACGCCGACGATATTGGATGCAGTCAAATTTGGGTTGTTGCGCCAGTTGCGCACACGGACGGAGATGAATTCCCAGTCGCCCTCATGGGCTCCATGGAATTCTGCAAATGGCACGAATAATCCGCCAATGGCGCCGCTGTAGGGATAGTAGAACCAGTATTGGAGATCAATATGATCGGTTTCCGCTTCTGTGGACGGGTATTCTGATTTTAATACATGAACATACATTGGCCACGTACCATTCGTGATCTGACTATAGTCGCCTCTGTTTACATCTTTGCTGTTCGGATTGAGGCGAGCCGTGTCGCTTTGAGTGGTGGCAATTGTGGAGCGACTGGGTCCCTCAACATCCACTTTCTTGGGTTGATCGACTAGACTGCATCTCTCCAGAAACCAGTCAATGGAGGAGGGGAGGTATTTGTCATTATAATTGCCATCACCTCCAGTGTAGGAAAGGGTGACCTGTGGTGCAAATGTAATGATCAGCTTATGCCATGCATCTCTATTCATTGTGAAGATATCGGAATCTTTCTCTCTATAGCATATTGCTGCAGGTTGTCGCCATGAGTAGATGAACTTATTCTCTGGTTGAACAAGCGAAGCTGCTGTCGTCCCGGTTCTTCTCCTAACCCCTCCCTCTTCTGTTTGGCCGATGGTGCACTTGCGGCCCAGATGTGCGAATCACAGCTGGTGGGGTCACGCTTTGTCTCAGTTGTGTTGTTCCTCTCCCCAGCGCAAGGGTGTAGCCAAGCTGCGTGCATCTCTATGGCGACAGATCGCCGAGATGTCCACCCATGAACCGATAGCGCTGAGCGCCGACACTCTGCACAAGCGGTTAGGCCAGCATGGAGCGCACCCCTTGGGTGAGACGGGTTGTGCGAATCAGGCCCCAGGCGCAGCTGAGAACGGATCGCCCATCCCCAGCACCCGCAACCGCACCGGACGAGAGGGGCCCAGGATGAAACCGCGGCGCCGCGGCGGCAGGGGCCGATCGCTGCCCGCGGTGAGGGCAAGGCTGTGCTGGCGCAGCAGGGTGGCGAGGATCAGCTTCACCTCGTAAAGCGCCAGAGCGGCCCCGATGCAGCGACGGGCGCCGCCACCGAAGGGCAGGAATTCACCGGGGCCGTAGCTGCGCTCCAGAAACCGCTCCGGCCGGAAGACCCCGGGATCGGGGTAGAGCTCGGTGCGCTGATGCACCGCCTGGATGCAGCCGAAGAGCACATCGCCGGGCTCGAAGGCCCAGCCCGCCATCTGCAGGGGTTCCTCCACCAGGCGGGGGAAGAGCAGCATTGCCACCGGATGGATGCGCAGCACCTCGTTGACCACGGCGCTGAGGTAAGGAAGCCGCTGGATCTGTTCGGGGTCCTCCGGATCGTCGCAGGCGGCCAGCTCGGCCAGCAGCCTCTGGCGCACCTCGCCCTGGCGATGGATCCAGTGCACAGCCCAGGTGAGCACGGTGGCGCTGGTTTCGTGGCCGGCGAGCAGCAGGGTGAGCAGTTCGTCGTGCAGTTCGGCGTCGCTGAGACCCTCGCCGTCTTCAGTCCGGCAGGCGAGCAGCAGGCTGAGCACATCCACCCGCTCCGGGCCGTCGCCGGCCTCCAGGCTGTGGCGCCGATCGGCGATTTCCTGCAGCAGCAGCGTCCTGGTTTCGCTCTCCAGGCGCCGGACCCTGCCGCCGGGGCTCCAGGGCCCCAGATCACGGCGCAGCGGGGGCAGGAACAGCATCAGGGTGCCGACGCGTCCGGTGCGTAGCGCGAGGTTGCGCTGCAGCAGGGCTTCCAGGCGCCGGTAGCGCTCGCCCTCGTGCAGGCCGAACACGGCCGAGAGGATCACGCCCATGGTGATGCGCTGCATCTCGGTACGGGCCTCCCACACCTGGCCGGGCGCCAGCTCGGCGAACACCTGGCGGGCGATGGATCGGATCAGGGCGCCGTAGGCCTTGAGCCGCTCGCCATGGAACGGAGGCGTGAGCAGACGCCGCCGGGCCCGGTGGGGAGCGGGTTCGAGCAGCATCAGCGAGTGTGGCCCCACCACCTGCTCCATCAGCTCGTTGAGGTGGCCGGGGGCGCTGATGCCCCGACCGTTGTCGCGACCCATCAGCTCCTGCAGCACCGCCGGATCGTTGATCAGCACCTGCTGGGGCGAGAGGCCGGGAACCATGTGAACGCGCACCACGCCGTTGTGGGCGCGGAAGCAGCGGCGGTAGTAGCCGAGCGGATCAACGATCGCCTGCACCAACTGACGGCTGGCTGGGTCCGCCAGGGTGGGGATCGCGGCGGCCATCGCGGCGAAGGGCAAGCGAGGAGCCAGCCTAGGTGTGAGAACTCGCGCCCCTCGTGACCATGCCAACCACCGCACCGGAGGAGGCCCTGGCCCTGTTCGACCAGCTGCCGGCGGTGCAGCCCACCGAGCTGCTGGGCCGCTGGCGGGGCGGCGGCTTCCCAACGGACCATCCCCTCGATGGGGTGCTGCAGACCTACCACTGGTATGGCAAGGACTTCCGCGGCCCCGACGATGTGGATCCGCTGCTGTTTCGCACCGCCGCCGGCGCCGTGGTGCCGCTGCGGGCCACGCTGCTGCCTGATCCGCGTTGGCTGGAGCGCTGGCCCTGGCTGGCCACCGCCGCCGCCGGGCGCCTGTTCCAGCGGCTGGCGCTGCCCCTGTGGATCACCCACCACCCGCAGGCCCGCCTGCGGGTGGTGGAGCACCGCGGCGTGGCCAGCGCGGCGATGCTGTACGACCACCCACCGATCATGGATGTGT
>JBIIND010000260.1:0-3375 GCA_044337665.1 Cyanobium sp. | reverse complement strand
GGTCGATTCGCCACCTCCGGGTTGCCATTGCAGATGCCTTCCTCGAAGCGCAGGGCAAAACGGCTGGCTTTGCTGAGCTCCATTTCCACCCGCGCCTCCACGATCCAGCGCATCACCGCCGCATCCATTGCCGCGTGGTTGGGGCCCGCTGTGATCAGGGCACCAAAGCCCATCAGGCCCCCCGCACGGGGATGGCAATCAGGGGCTGCTCAGCCACCTGCTCCACGGTCATCGCATCGTTGTGCCGGGCGATGCGCCAGAAGGCCGTTGGATCTCCCAGATAACGGTCGGCGAGATGGTCCAGCCGTTGGCCTTCCTGCAGACGATGCAGGCCGAGGTTGGCCGCCTGGGGCAGGCGGGCGGGCAGCACACAGGCCACGCGCCTGCCGCGACGGTCGGTGGCCTCGCTGATCGTGGAGAAGGCCAGGTAACGGCTTGTGGCAGAGAAGACGGACATCGGATCAGGCGTTACGGATCAAATCCTTGCGGAGCGCGGCCTCCAGGGGCTGGGTCTGGCAGGGCGCTGACCTGGATCACAGGGACACCATCTTTGCGATGGCACTGCCGACATTGGCGATGTTGGCGATGGCGAGTGCGGCCTCCTGGGCCTTGGTGAGATTATAAGCGGCGATCGCGATGCCGGTGGCCGTCGTGGCTTTACATTTGAACACATCAGGGGTTAAAACACGCAGCTCAATCGTGGCCTTGGCCATGAGCGGATAGAGGTTGGGTGTGAACTCGGTGATGTCAATCGAAAGGGTGAGGATGCGCACCGGCAGGATCGCCCAGGTGCCAAGGATCAATAAGGTAACGGGCACCATCGGCCGCTCCGCCCGGGCGGCCGGGTCTCCCGCCAGGGCTCCCACCGCACCGATCAGGTCGCCAGCGAGGCCCCGCGAGGGTTCCAGCAGCTTGCGCAGGGCGGCCAGCCGGGAGGCGATGCCCGTGGCCTGGGCGATGGGATTGCCAGACTCGATATCATCAGCCGCATCAAATTCCAGATCAAAGCTATAGGTTTGCTCCGGATCGAAGGGTTGCACCAAGGGGGTTTGGGAGGCCTGGTTCTGCGGGGAAGTCTGGAAGGGATTCCAGGGGTTGGAGGCCAGCGTGACCTTGGCGGGGTTGTACTGAAATGGGATGATATTGGGCACAACCAATCCGAAATCCTCCGTCAGCTGCACCAGTGCGCCGCGCAGCACCGTGGGCGAAAGGGGGTAGCCGGTGTCAGCCACGTCCGCGCCTCCCCACCATCATGGCCGGCGTCAGGAAGTCTCCCACCCTTCCCTCCTTGGCCAGCTCGCGATGAATGCCCGCCAGCAGATCGGTGGGGGCGATCGGCCGTCCCGCCGACCGGGCCTCAAAGGCGGCGGAGAGGGCCGCCGCCTTGATCTGGGCGGCGCTGAGGGGATGGGCTTCGGCCACCGGCGTGGCCAGGGCGGCGACCTGGCCCTCGGGTACCCCCAGCACCGTCAGCATCCGTCCCCAGAGATCGCGCCGTTCGCCCGCTTCCGGCAGCGGGAAATCGACGATGAATCGCAACCTCCGCAGGAAGGCTGGATCGATGTTGCCGCGCCGATTGGTGGAGAGCATCACCAGGTGGCGATGGGCTTCGACCAGCTGCAACAGGTGCCCGGTATCGGCATTGGCATGGCGGGCATTGACCGAATCGGTCTCGACCCGACGGGCGAAGAGACCGTCGGCTTCCTCAAACATGATCGCGCAGTTGGCCTCCCGTGCGACGGCAAAGGCGTTGCTGAGATTTTTGGCGGTTTCGCCGATGAACTTGCTGCTGATCGCGCTGGTGTCGATCACCAACAGATCGAGGGACAGGGCCCCGGCCAGCACCTGCCCCGCCATCGACTTGCCGGTGCCCGGGGGGCCCGCGAACAGGGCCGTCAACGACGCCGTGCTCTCGAACAGCCGACGGGTCTCGGGAGGGGAGAGCAGCGCATCGCGGGCCCGTGCCTCGGCCTCCATGGCGCGCAGCAGGTCCTTCACCGGTGCAGGCAGCACCAGATCGTCCCAGCCGAAGCGGGGCGTGACGATCTGGCCGACCCCCCGCACGCGCTCGCGGGTTCGCTGGCGCAGCAGCTCCTGAAACTCCCCCGGATCGTCGAGCCCCAGAGCTGCGGCGTCGGCCAGATCCGCAAGCCGGGGCGCGCCGAGCGGAGACAGGGCCGCCGCGAGGGCCGCGGGCAGCGTGGCGTGCGCCAGGCGGTGGAGGGAGGCGGGTGCCAGCGGCGGCACGGCCATGGCCAGGTCGGTCACCCCGGCGCGCCGCGGCAGCTGGGGCTCCCCCTCCACGGTGACGAACTGCAGGGGGGCCAGCCGCTCCGCCACGGGCCAGATGCCCGGGTCGTCCCGCCAGACGGGCACCAGATCGGGCACCAGCCAAGCCAGCCGCTGCAGCCGGAGCACCGCTTCGGGGGTGGGAGGTTCCGACGACGGCCGCGTCACCAGCAGCCCCCGCTGCCCCAGCGCCGCGGCCAGGGCCATGGCCAGCCCCGCCCGCCCGCTGCCGGGCAGGCCTCCAACCGCGACGCGCACCGGCATCCCCGCGACCATCGCGGCGCGGATCCGCGCGGCCAGCCCCTCCACCCGCCATTCCTCCAACGGCTCGGCCGGGGGGTCCCAGGTCAGCGCCAGGCCCTCAGCCCCGGCCAGGCTTGGCAGACCGAAGTACCACTCGACGATGGCCGGATCGGCCTCGAGCATCGCGGGTGCGCCCGCATGGGTGGGACGGCGGGTCAGCAGGTTCCAGCCCAGCAGGGCCGAGCCCGAGCGCGGCAGCGGCTCGGGGCCATGCCCGAAGATCAGGCGCAGCGCCACCGCTGTTGGCAGAAAACAGCCGGGCATCCCCTGGAGCTCGGCGATGCGGGGGCCGAGGGCGGGTTCGACCGCCACCGCCACGCAACAGTCGAGCGCGTCGAGTTCCGCCGGGGTCAGGGCGAAGAGTTGTTGCAGGCGCGAGCGCGTCGCCCCTTCGCGGCCCTGCAGGCGGGTTTCGAGCGCCTCCAGCGCCTCCGGCTCCGAAGGGGCCCCGGCGTCCCTCTCCGCGGCCCTGTCCATCAGCAGGCGCAGGCGCTCCACCGCCAGCAGGGCGGCGTTGGTGGGGGTCTGGACGGGTGGAGAGGGGGGGATCATGGCCCGATCCAGAAGGGGGCGCAATCCACGCCCGCCAGCCCCAGGCGCACCGCCCGGGTCTGCCCGTCAGCCGGATCGAAGGTGAGCATGGCCTCGATCCGCGATGGCGAGACGGATTGGAACTCGCCGCCCAGGGCCGGACCCGGATCCCCCGGTGGATGGCGCTGGTACACCTCACCGCTGATGGCCAACTCGATCTCGCCCTCGAGGGCGGTCACGTCCACCCCCGCC
>JBIIND010000014.1:0-12290 GCA_044337665.1 Cyanobium sp. | reverse complement strand
AGGATGCCCTGGCCGGTGAGCAGTTCGGTGGCGAGACCGATGACAAAGCCAAGCATGGCCAGACGGCCATTCCAGGTCTCGGCGAAGGCAACGAAACCGAAGCGGGATTCGGGAGCGGCCATGGTGGATGTTGCAGTTCGCTTCGAAATGTAAACGAAGGTAAAGGCGCTGGGAAGGGGCGGGATCCCGTACCCGCCTCCCCGGTTCCCCCTCGATCCCACCGCCGCGCCGCAGCCCTCCTGAACCCGGAGCCCTGGTGCCCGGAAATTGGTGCCCGGAGCCCTGGCGCGGAAGGCCTAGCCCCGCTCCACGGCAGGGCCAGCCACCGGTGGTGGCAGAAGGTCTTCGATCTCGCAGACCGGGAAGCGGTTGATGGCCCGCAGGGCCTGGCGCGCGTGGCTGCGCAGCCGCTCGCTGATCGCCTCGGCGTAGGGCACCTGGGCCAACAGGTCCACCGTGCGCCGCAACACCCGCACCACATCGCCCTCATCGAGGGAGGTGTTGGCGATCACCTCACTCCAGCTGGCCCCCCTGGCCCAGGCGTGCACCAGCCCGGTGAGCTCCGGCTCCCACCAGACGGGCACCACCACCTGGGCCCGCTCCTGCTGCCGCTGCAGCTCCCGGCGCAGCCCCCGCAGATCGTGCAGAGCCTCCTCCGCGGCGGCGGGCGGCGGCCAGCCGCACCAGAGGTCGGGACGGTTCACCTCGGTGGAGATCGCCTCCAGCACGGCGGCCAGGTCGGGGGGCTCCAGCTCATCGAGGTGGCCGCTCATCATCGCCAGCCCCAACCAGAGTTCGTTGTCGCCGCGCAGGGCCGCCACGGTGCGGCCCACCTCGGTGGGCTCCAGGCCCTCGGCACCGGAGAGGGCGCCGAAGAAACGCAGGATCTCGATCAGTGTGAGAAAGGTGTCCCAGTGGCGGTTGGAGCGGAAGTGGAGCAGGCGCCGCCTCTCCTCGATCTCCGCCTGCAGCTCGCCGCGGCGGCGGTGGTGCTTGGCCAGCAGGCGCCGCTCCCCGAGGCCGTGGGCGGGGTGGCGCTCCAGCTCCTCCTCCAGGTGCTGCACCAGTCCGGCCTGGGCCAGCACCTCCCCCTCCAGGTCGTAACGGGGGGTGTGCATGTCGTGGCGACGGGCCAGGGAGGCCACCGCCAGGGCCAGACCATCGCTGCCGCCATCGCCGTGGCGGAGCTCGCCGGGGTGGTGCAGCTCGGGGGGCTCCAGCTGCCGCACCTGCAGGCAGCTGAGCTCGGCGTGCAGGCTCACCACAGCGCCGCAGGGCACCAGGATCCAGACGTTGGCCTCGGTGAGGCAGAGCAGCAGGGGAAACTGCCCTGGCCCCTTCAGCTTGGCCACGATCACCGCCGGCGTGACCCGTCCCTTGAGCTGGGGCGCCTTGAGGCTCACCAACGTGCCCTCGCTGGCGAACTGGAGCGCCAGGGTGAGTTCGTGGGCCAGGGTTTCCTCCGCCTGCTGCTGGAGGGTGCGCAACAGGCGCCGCTCCTCCCGCAGCCGGCCCCGCTGTTTTTCGTAGTCCTCCACGTCCTCCCAGGGCACCGCGCCGTCCTGGGCCTCCAGCTGCGCCAGCTGGGTGATCAGCTCCGCAATGCGGGCCTCGTCCTCCACCAGATCAAGGGTGGCGAGGTAACGGCCGAAGCTGCGCTCCACCAGCTCCTTGGCCTTGGCCAGGTCATAGCGCTGCAACAGGTTGAGCACCATGCCGTAGCTGGGGGTGAACTGGCTCACCAGGGGATCGGCGGGCGCCAGGGCCAGCTGACCCGCCTCCCGCACCCCCTCGAAGCGGCTCTGGGCCGTCACCACATATCCCTGGGAATCGAGGCCCCGGCGCCCGGCCCGCCCCGCCATCTGCAGGAACTCGCTGCCCATCAGCGGCCGGTGGCCCCGTTCGGTGCGCTTGGAGAGGGCCGAGATCACCGTGGTGCGGGCCGGCATGTTGATGCCTGCCGCCAGTGTCTCGGTGGCGAACACCACCTTGATGAGCCCCTGCTGGAAGAGGGCCTCGATCAACTCCTTCCAGGCGGGCAGCACCCCGGCGTGATGGGAGGCGATGCCGCGCTGCAGCGCCTCGGCATGGCCGCCCTCCCGCACCGCCTCGGGCGTGGCCGCCACAAAGGCGTCGAGCTGCCTGCGGATGCGCTCCTGCTCGGCGGGGCTGACCAGGCAGACATTGCCGAGTTCCCGCACCCCCCGGTCGCAGCCGCGGCGGCTGAAGATGAAATAGATGGCGGGCAACATGTCCCGCTCGGCCAGCTGGGCGACCACAAAGGGAAGCGGCGCCGGCTCGGGCTGGGGCGGACGGGGCAGCTTCGGTCCCTTGCGCCGGTTGCCCTTGGGGGGCCGCCACACCTTGGCATTGGCATGGAGGGCGGTGCCCTCTTCGTTGAGCAGGGGATGCAGCCCCTTGGCGCTGCAGAAGCTGAAGGCGAGGGGCACGGGGCGGAAATCGCTGTGCACCAGCTGGGTGGGGCCGTGCACCCGCGCGATCCAGTCGGTGAGCTGCCCGGCATTCGCCACCGTGGCCGAGAGGGCCACCAGCTGGATGGTGGATGGGCAGTGGATGATCGACTCCTCCCAGACGGTGCCGCGCTGGGTGTCGTTCATGTAGTGGCACTCATCAAGCACCACCGCCTCCACATCGGCGAGGGGGTCGTCGTCTGGATGGTCGATCTCCGCGTAGAGCATGTTGCGGAAGATCTCGGTGGTCATCACCACGATCCGCGCCTCCCGGTTGAGGCTGAGGTCGCCGGTGAGCAGCCCCACGTTGGCGTCACCGAACTGGTGGCGGAAGTCGCGCAGCTTCTGGTTGGAGAGGGCCTTGAGCGGCGTTGTGTAGAACACCTTTCGGCCATGGGCCAGGGCGCGGTGGATGGCGTACTCACCCACCAGGGTCTTGCCCGAGCCGGTGGGGGCGCTCACCACCACGGAATGGCCCTGGTTCAGGGCGTCGATCGCCTCGTGCTGAAAGGGATCGAGCGGGAAGGGGAACAGCTCCTCCAGGGACGGCACCGCAGTGACGGCGGGGGGGTCGTCCGCGGCGGCGCCGCTGGGGCTGGAGGTCATGGGCAGATCCTAAGCGCGCCGGGGGCGGAGGGCGCCTTCAAGACCGCCTCGCGCTGGCAGAACTGCCGACAAGTTCACGGCAAAAGCCCACTTTTTTCTTCTCTTCTTCCGGAGTAAGTGCTCCTTTTCGGTAGACCTCCACCTGCTGGCATCCACGCCGAATGAGCGCCGACAGATCCTGCACCGGCACCTGACGAACGGCGCCATTCAGCTGCCATAGGAGGAGCTGGCCTTGATGGGAGAAGTCGGCACTGAGGTAGCCCCCCTGGGCACCACTATCATTCTTGAACGAGGCCATCTGCTGGCCATTGAGATTCCAGAGGCTTGCGGTTCCATCCAAGGAAACCACAGACATCATGGCGTTTGCGGCGTCCTCTCGAGGGCTGAAGGAGAGTCGGGACAAGGGCCCTGCGGATACGGTGATCGGCTTTACCTTGGCGGGGCGATAGGGGAATCGATTCCAGTCCCAGGGCAGCCTCAGACGCCCACGGCGTTCCCAGAGATAGAGATTACCGTCGGTTCCTGCCAAGCCGATTCTGGAATCATCAGGGGAAATCGCCAATTCGCCCAGACCGGAGGGGATATCCATACAGCTTTTCACCTGAAGAGTGCTTTCCGCGGGTATCAGATGTCCGGCACAGAGACGCCCATCTGTCAGACTCATGACGACCTCGGGCCTCAACTCCGAAGTATTGGCAAGAAAGACAACACCAGTAAAATTCAGAACCTGGGCATCCGCCCCACCGACTCCCCTGGAGCCATGCTTCTCGGTAACGATCGAACAGGGTATCGGATCACGATTTTGCACACGGAGATCGCAGAGGGCAAGCCGGCCTTCATTATTATTGTTGCGGACCAGGAAGATCGCATAACGATCAGCAGGACTGAGCCTGATCGCACTGGGGGAGGGGGTGTACCCCTCGGGTATCACAAGGGATCGGCGTGACCAACGCTCGCCGCGGCGCCAAAATGCGGCACGACCATCCCACGCCATGGCAATGAGAAGGTTGCCATCCTCATTGAATTTGAGCCGGGCGATGTCTGTGGGTTGGGAGGTCTGCTGGCCAGTAGCCGGGGGCAGTGGAAGGGTGCAGGAAGAGGTAGGCAGGGGAATGGCCTGCGGTCCAATACGCCCGAGAGAGGTCAGTGGAACCAGGCAGATGGAGTCCGAACCCACCCGTGCCCAGGCGAGTGAATCGCGGCGGCGGTTAAAGGCAAGTGTGGAAATCTGCGTGGATTCGGCGAGGGAGCGAGCCTGTTTCTGAGGGGGAACATCCCAGCTATGCAGAATCCCGGCGGCGGAGACGCTGATCAGGCGGTTCACCGTTCCGTCGAAGCGGAACTGAAGGTCCAGAACAGCGGCATTGTTGAGGAATTTGGCAACCCTCTTCTCCGGGGAAGGGGCCTGACGATCCAGCACCAAGACGCTGCCATCACGGGAGCCAAGGGCGAGCAGGCGCCCATCCGGGCTGAAGCGGAGCTGAAAAATCCGGCCAGTTTTAATCTGCAGCAACTGGTGTCCCTGGGCCCCATAAAGGCGAACGTATCCATCCCGGGTGGCAACGGCAAGCCCATCCCCCCGTGGGGCAAACTCAAGGCTGAAGATCAGGCCGGATCCCCTGGGCAGCTGAATCCCTTGCGCTGGCGCCGCGTGGATGGCCCTGGGATCAATCAGGTATATCCTGCCCTGGGAATCCACGGCGGCCAGTCGCCGGCCATCCGGAGCGAAACGCACCATGGATATGTTGGGGATAGGTCGGCTCTGCTGAGGGGATTTGCCAGAAGATGGCCGAGCATTCAGATCGATGATGCGCAGCGAGCCATCGAATAGGGCCAAGGCCAGATGGCGGCCATCAGGACTGAAGGCAAGGCGATTGCGCATCATGAATGGGGTTGTCATGATGGTTTTTTCACGACCAGTCGGGGTGAAGATCTTTCTGTCGCTGAAAAGGGTCTCACCCGAAGACGTGAACACCTGGAGCAAGAAAGATTGCCGCCCTTTCGAACTGTCTTGCGGGCGGGTAAGGATGGCTAATTGCCGTCCCGAATCATCCACCGCGAAGGCCTGGATCCGTGGGGTCTTCGTCATCAACTGGGTCGGCAGCGGCCTGGGGAGACCCTCAAACGTGCGGCGAAAGAGATAGCCGTTACGAGAGAGAACCATCACCTCTTTCCGTCCGGGAATAATCTTCGCAATCAGCGGGGGCGATTGGCGCTTTTCCTCTCGCGAAAGTAGAGGGGCTTTAAAGTATTCTTCAATATGGTCAAGAATGTGTCGAAGATTGGCCCCGATATCACGCGCAACACCCGGGGAGTTCTGTGTCCCTCTTTGCTGCAACCAATGGGCAGCGGCAAGCGCATTGACAAGGGCATCAATCTGATCAATCTGCTGCCCCTTGAACTGCTGGGCTGATTCAATAACAATCAATTCTTGTTGCTTGGCCTGCAGCCCCAAGTTTTTCCAGACAAGGCCCGTGATTGCCGCCAGGAGGCAGCCACCAACACCCGCACTAATCCAGACAGTCTTCTTTCGCCGTTGGCGCTCCTGCTGAAGTTCTTGTTCATGTTGTTTTCTCTCCCCCTCCCGCTCCGCAGCCTGCTGATAGGAGCGCCGCCACTCCAGGATCGGCTTGGCCAGCACATCGTGAAAGATTTCGTAGCGCTCTTCCGCATTCGGCTGCTCCAAAGCTGGGGGCAGACGCCGCAGGATTCGCTGGCTGCCGCTGCTGAGGTGATCGAGCAGCTCCTGCAGCTCGGCACGATTCAGCAGATCCTGCGGCCTTTCCACCTTGGCAGGGTCGGTCAGCTCAAAGATCGGGTAGGCGATCTTGGTGAGCCCCGAGGTAACAAGTTTGTCAAAAATGATCGCCGCCACCCTCTGGGAAGCCTCCGGCAGCCCCTTCATCAAGCGCTCCAGGTGATCCCGCACGATCGGGCCGGCCCCACCCAATCGAACCAGAGTCTGCTGGCGCAGCCGCGGGGGTGAGGCCTCGCAGCTCTCCTCTTCCCACAGCCGCGTCATCACCAACTGCAGAAAAGGGGTCTCCACCCGTAAGGTCTCGTCAGACCCTGCGGCAGATTCGATCGGCTCATCGCTGGCGAGCTCGCCAGCGCCCCGGATCTGCCCCACCTTCACCTGCTCCAGCACATCCTGGATCAGTTGCGGTTCCACGCTCGCCTTGCGAGAGTCCGGAGGGAGCTGGCGATTGAACTCTTCAATCGGTTTTCGGATGGCATCAATGGCGGCCGCACGGTTGAGGTGGTCGATCTGCAGACGATTGGCAAACAAGTCGGGAATTAGAGTCTTAAAACGGTCCAACTTGGCGAGCGAATCTTCACGCAGAGAGAGCAACACATTCAAGGATAGCCCCACATCATTCAAAGCCAGAGGAAACTGCTCCACGAAAGTAGCCGCTCCACTTTCCTGGGGGTGGTAGAGAAAATATTCTTCAAATTGATCCAGTATGAGCAACAGTTTGCCCGGGGTGACAACAGAAGCCGCATCGCGGCGACCGATCGCCTGACTGCAGAGTTTCAAAAGTTCGGGTAAACCATCAAGGCGCTCCGCCTCCCCGGCCAGAGGATGATCCACCAGTTCCTCCACCTCGGCCACGATCCGCGACCGCAAGGTGGTCAGGGGATTGTCGCGCCAATCTCTGCAGACAATCACGGCCCACTCCGGAGGCTCACCACGTCGCACCCTTTCCCTGGCCTGCCGTTTAAGCCGATTCACCACCCCGGCCATGAGCACCGAGCTCTTACCCACACCGCTGGGCCCGTAGAGCAAGGTGAGATGGGAGGCGAGCAGATTGTCCTGGATGATCGTGCACCAATCTTCCCGACCAAAGAAGTAGGATGCATCTTCTTCGCCATAGGGAATCAAGCCCTTGTAGGGACAGCTCATGAAGCCGTTCAAGGCAACTTTATGGGTGGAGCTGGCGTCCATCACTTCCGATGCAGGGAGTCAAGAATCTTGCGCGCAATCAGCTCTAACACCTCACTACGCTTGGCAGCAGAAAGACCGCTGACTGGCTTGGCCAGGTCATGGACAGCCTGGTAATCCTTGATTGGTGTGTATTCATACAAGCACTTTTCCAGCAACACCCAGCAGATAATCAGGCCCTCTTTCTCCGCCGCAGCCAACAGAGCAGGCAGCTCTTCACTGGCGATGAATTCGGAGGCCAAAAAGGCTTGACTGACAAGCAATACGGCCACCTTGGCCCGGGCCAGCGCGGCCTGAATATCGTCTTTCCATTTGGAACCAGGCTGGATTTGGGTGTCATCCCAAACATTGAGTTGGCCGGCGCGAATCGCGGGAGCCAGGGTCTCCTTGATCTGTTCCAGCCACTTCTTATCATCGTGGCTGTAGGAGATGAACACGCCGTCACGGCTGGGGGTATCGGCAGGGGCTGCCGTCGTCACAGGAGCAAGCATGGGAGCGCTGCTGAGACGCTGTTCCAGCTCGGCGATGTAGTCTTCGAGCCGCAGGTCGGGACGTTGCGGAATCTGCACGGAGTAGCGCTTCCAGAGGCGCAGATCAAGGGGATCGGGATCGGCCTGGATGGCCCACCAGGGCTTGCCGCTGAGATCCAGCTTCTCCTGCCAGAGCCGGCGCAAAATCACCCGCTGATTCCAAAGGCCTAGCCCATAGCCAAGAAACCAGAGATTGGTGTCGTCAGCACGCAGGACCCGCAGCAGAGAACTCGGCACAAGCTCGGCCATATCCCTGTGGGAAAGATAATCAATATAATCATCTTCCGTGATCAGAAAAGACTCGCTTTCATAGCCCCCATAAAGCTTGAGAACAACCGGACGCTTCGCCAGATCAAGGCCAGAGTAGGTGTTGGGCTCGGTGATCTCTCGTCGGGCTCCATCGGGAGTCTGGTGCCGAAAATGACCATGCTGGGCGTCACCAACAAAGCTCACCAGATCAATGGGCTCACCTGCGTCTGCAAAGGCCTGCTCCAGGGCGCCATCAAAACAGGCGGTGACAATCAGGGGAAAAACCGGCTGCCGGCTCCTGCTCCGCATCAGGGCGGGCAGGGAGGCCATGAAGCGATGCAGGGCATTGGGGACGTAGTGCCTGGCAAACAGTTCGCTCAGCGCTCCAAAGAGGTAGGTGTTGCCATTGTCCTCACCTGCAGAGACATACTGAGACACATTCTGCACCGGCAAGCGAGTTACCGTATGGCCACTGCGCAGCGGGCATCCTTGCGGCAACTGCTGCAGGCTTTCCTCCTCAAGAAATGGACAGGCAAGTTGATGATGATAGGCCGGGCCAAGACCTGCACTAATCGCATCAAGATAAACAGCAAGCTCTTGATTACTGGGCGGAAATGGCGATTCCCGCGTCCAGATCAACTCCTTACCGTCTTCCGATTTAGGCCGATCACAGAGATTGATATCCGGCCCCAGAAATGGAACGATTTTCCCCGCAAGGATGGCTTCCTTGATCTTTACAAGATGCCCCTTCCAAAGCAACTCTTCGGCGAGTGAAGACGTCATGGAACTCCCGCTATGGGTGCCTGGCTGCGACAATGTTGTGGACGCCGAGCCCTGGTGCAGCAACGCTAGCTCAGGATTCAACCAAAAACCTACGCGCCACTAGCGTCATACTGCGGATCCATAACAATGGAAACACCGAACCCCGGCTCCGATGGAAAGGCTTCACCAGATGAAATATCTTCGCGGCAGGCGGAGGAAAGTGTGATGCCCTTCCTCCCCAAGCTCCGCGACGGAAAGTTAGCAGAGGCTGACCCATTGCCATTCCATTCCCCTAACCTGAGGGTGGAAATGGGTGCAGTCCGCCACGACCCCGTGTCCTTGCCCCAGCTCAACCGACTTGTCGCCCAGCCCCGCTGGCGGCCCTGGCTGGGGGCCCTGCTGGCGCTGCTCGCCGTGGGCACGGTCGGGCTGGTGCTCTGGCGGCAGCGGGTCGCCCGGGAACAGCAGCGGGTTCTCGAAACCCAGACCGCCCCGGTGATCCGCCAGAACCTGGATGTGACCGTGACGGCCAGTGGTTCGATCCGCCCCCTGACCCCGGTCAACATCAGCCCCAAGCAGCCCGGTCGCATCGGGGAGATCAAGGTGGATCAGGGGGATCGGGTGCGGGCCGGCCAACTGCTGGCGCGGATGGATGCCAGCAATCTGGGCGGAGCGCTGCAGAGCGCCGAAGGCAACCTGGCGGCCGCGGAGGCCAACCTGCGCAAGCTGGAAGCGGGAAACCGCCCCGAGGAGATCCGGCAGGCGCGGGAAAACCTGCGGGATGCGGAGGCCCAGATGATCGCGATCCGTTCGGCCTATCGCAGCAACCAACAGCTGTTTGAGGCTGGCGCCATCGGCCGGGTCACCTTCGATGCCAGCCGCTCCCAGTACCTGGCGACCCAGGAGCGGATCCGTGCCCTCCAAGCCCAGCTGGATCTGATCAAGGCGGGCTTCCGCCAGGAGGACATCGCCGCCGCCCGCGCCCGGGTGAGCGCCGCCCGGGGGGAGCTGCGGACGATTCGCACCCAGATTGCGGACACCTTCATCCGCGCCCCCTTCGCTGGGGTGATCACCCAGAAGTACGCCGATGTGGGCGCCTTTGTGACTCCCACCACCTCCGCCAGCGCCACCAGCTCGGCCACCTCCTCCTCGATCTTCGCCCTCGCTGGAGACCTGGAAGGGATCGCCAATGTCTCCGAAAGCGACATCGGCTCCATCCACCAGGGTCAGGCTGTGGAGCTGCGGGTCGATGCCTTTCCAAGCCGCACCTTTCACGGCCGGGTGCGGCTGATCGCGCCGGAGTCGGTGGTGGTGCAGAACGTGACCAGCTTCCAGGTGCGCATCCGGCTGGTGGATCCCGACCGGAGCAAGCTGCTCTCCGGCATGAACTTCACCGCCGGCTTCCAGATGGGACGGCACCCCAACGCCCTGCTCATCCCCACGGCCGCCATCGTGAGCCAGGAGCGGGGGACCGGGGTGTACGTGCTGGGCAAAAGGCGGGAACCCAGGTTCCAGCCCATCAAGGTGGGCGCCACCGTCGGCACCCAATCGGAAGTGCTCTCCGGGCTGCGGGAGGGGGAGAGAATCTTCATCACCTTCCCGGGGCGCCGCTCCCCGAACGACCGCCCCGTGCGCCCCAACTCCCCCTTCCAGCAGCCGACGGGCGGCGCTGGACGGATCCGCTGAAGCGCTGCGCCCCTTGGCCACCACCCCCCTGCCGCCGCCTTCCACCCTGATGGGCCCCCAGGGCCTCGGGGTACCGCTGCGCTCGCGCACCAACCGCAAGCTGGCCCAGCTGGCGGAGTCCATTCCCCTGGCCTGGGAATCCCTGGCGGCCAACCGCCTGCGCTCCCTGCTGACGATGCTGGGGGTGATCATCGGCATCGCTGCCGTGATCGCCATGGTCACCATCGGGCGGGGCGCCCAGATCCAGACGGTGAACCAGCTCAAATCCCTGGGCTCCAACCTCCTCTTCATCCAGAGCGGTGTGGCCACCACCGGCAGCCCCGCCTCCCAGGGCGCCGGATCCGCCACGACCCTCACGTGGGACGACGCGAAGGCGATCGCCAGCTCCAGTCCGGCGGTGGCCGCCGTGGCGCCGGTGTTGAACCGCCGGGCCCAGGTGGTGTTCGCGGACCGCAACACCAGCACCTTTGTGGTGGGCACCACCCCCGCCTATGTGACGGTGCGGGATTTTCTGCCGCTCACCGGCCGCTTCTTCAACGGGGCTGACCTGAACCGGTCCGCCCGCGTGGCCGTGCTCGGGCAGACGGTGGTCGACAGCCTGGGGTTGGACGCCAAGAGTGCCCTGCAGCAGACCGTACGCATTCAGGGAGAGCCGTTCACCGTGATCGGCACGTTGGAATACAAGGGGGTGAGCTCCTTCCGGGACCTGGACGATCAGGTGATGATCCCGCTGACGACCATGGCCAGCCGCATCGCGGGGGTGAACGCGATCAGTGGCATCGCCCTGGACAGCATTTCGGTGTCCGCCAGACAGCCTGAGCTGATGGAAGCCGCCCAGTTTCAGATCGGCAACCTGCTGCGGCGGCGCCACCACATCGTGCCGCCACGTCAGGACGACTTCCTCATCCGCAACCAGGCCGATCTGGTGAGCGCCTCCACCTCGGTGGCGCGGGTGTTCACCGCCCTGCTGGGGGGCTCAGCCGCCATTTCCCTGATCGTGGGAGGTATTGGCATCATGAACATCATGCTGGTATCGGTGAGTGAGCGCACGCGGGAGATTGGCATTCGTCGGGCGATCGGTGCCAGGGCAGCCGACATCCTGCTGCAGTTTCTGATCGAGTCGGTGGTGCTCTCCTTCTGTGGTGGCGTGGCTGGGGTCAGCCTGGGGATCCTGGCGTCGGCCCTGATCAACACCGCCTTCGGCTGGCGCGTGGGCCTCTCCCTCGACGCCGTGGTGGCATCCCTGCTCTTTTGCATGGCCATCGGCGTATTTTTCGGTTCCTACCCAGCCTCCAAGGCGGCACGCCTCGATCCGATCACCGCCCTGCGCAGCAATTAGACCATGCTGAAGCTAGAGCAGATCGGCAAGTCATACCATCTCGGTGAAACGGAAATGCCCATTCTACGGGATATCAACCTCACCATCCTGCGCGGTGACTACACGGCCATCATGGGAGCTTCCGGCTCGGGCAAGTCAACCCTGATGAACATTCTGGGTTGCCTGGAGCCGCCGACCGAAGGACGGTACTATTTTGATGGCCGCGATGTAACGGTTCTCAGTGATGATGAACGCACAGATTTACGCAACTTCCGCATCGGCTTTGTCTTCCAGCAGTTCAATCTGCTCAGCCGGCTCAGCGCCCTGGAGAATGTGATGCTGCCGATGGTCTACGCCGGCTATCCCCGCCGCGAGCGCCAACGGCGGGCCAGCCGGATGCTGGAGGGGGTGGGGCTGGGGGATCGCCTCGACCATCTGCCCAGCCAGCTCTCCGGTGGTCAGCAGCAGCGGGTCGCCATCGCCCGGGCCCTGGTCAACCAACCGGAACTGGTGCTGGCCGACGAGCCCACGGGGGCCCTCGATTCCCGCACGGGTCGGGAGGTGATGGATCTGATCGCCGAACTGCACCGGGAGGGCATCACCATCGTGCTGGTGACCCACGATGCCTCGGTCGCCCAGCGCGCCCAGCGGATCGTGCGCATTCAGGACGGCCGACTCCTGACCCAGGACAGCGGTTCCGGGCGGGGGGAGGCTTGGGATTCGCC